>NZ_JADCNN020000032.1:0-40619 GCF_014947195.2 Paenibacillus rhizolycopersici
TTTCCTTGCCGGTGTGGCGGAATTGGCAGACGCGCGCGACTCAAAATCGTGAGGGAAACCGTGGGGGTTCGAGTCCCTTCACCGGCATCAAACTAAACAGATTTATAAATACACCCTAGTGTGATATTTATAAATCTGTTTTTCTTTTGCCTTTTTTTCATGTTCCATGCAATGTTTCTTCGGAATGCGAATCTAATCATTCCCTCCCCACTCCTTATCAGACTTTTCTTTATTGAAAAATCAAATCTTACAAGCATATAATGAAGACTCAAAGCAGATCAGGTCGTTATTGGTCAGGCTTGGATGAAATCGTAAATGATTACAGGAGGAAGCTGCTTTGTTAAGTAGTTGGTATCAGACTTTTATTAAAGACAAGACGCTCTCGAAGATGGTGGTTATATATAGTCTGATAGCCATCGTTACTGTGATAGGCATCGCCCAAGCGATCTTTAGGAGCATGTTGGATTCGGCCGTGCAAAGTCAGATGGAAATCCAACGCAGAGCCTTGGACAGTATAAATGACTACGTGCAGAAAAATGTGGACTATGTGGAGCAGATTACAAACGAAATATATAGTCAATCAGCGCTTGCGGATAATGTGTCTTTTTTTCTCATGCACAATTACAACGAATATGTAAACTACAGATTGGAGAAACTCACCGGTTCCGGCGCCTCATACTGGGATGCCGCGAGTTTCTTTGTTAGGAAAATGGATGCCAATCCCGCGATTAAAGAGCTCATTCTTTATGGGGAGGATAGTCAGCAAGTATACGATTTCTGGCATGGGCGATTGAAGTCCTATCAAGTAAACGCCGAGAAATCCTATGTGCCGGGAGCCATCATGAACGAAACCGCTCGGATCTCTGTCCCTAATCTATGGCTTGAAAAGCTGGTCGATAAGAACCAGGAACGGATGTACACGGCGCGTACGAACATCACAAACCGGTATAATCTAAAGACGGTTGGACATCTGCTGGTATACTATGATTCCGACCAAATCGGCTCAGCCATAGCCCCATACGAAAATAAGCTTAAAGGTAATTTATTGGTGCTCACCCCAAAGGGCAAGGTGATTTATGATCGGTCCGGCCAATATTATAACGAACCGTATCCATATGGCGAGCAAGTTCTATCTTACAATGGTTCGGCCATTTTGAAGGAAAATTCATGGATTAGCGCTGTCCAAAATAATAATGGTTACATTGTGCTAAGTGTCGTTCCCAAGGCGGAAATCAATGCCGGATTAGTGGATATTCAGCGAACTATTGTGATTTTGAGCATGGCTTGCATACTTGTCATCATTTTGATTCCCTTTGGATTCGTGATGAATTATACCAAACAGATGCATCTGATTATCCATTCAATGCGCAGTGTTGAAACAGGGGAATTGAGCGTTCGCATTCCCGTTAAAAGGAAGGATGAATTAGGGCTGATCGCAGGCAGTTTCAACCAAATGCTGAATAAACTTACCCACCATATTAACCGAAGTTATAAGGCGGAAGCAGAGCAAAGCCGGGCGGAAATGACCGCGCTTCAGGCTCGCGTGAACCCGCATTTCTTGTTCAATACACTGGAAGTCATCCGAATGAGAGCCGTCTCGTTGGGCGTAACGGAAGTAGGGGACATGGTCTACAATCTGGCGAACTTATTTCGGAATCTAGTCGAGGAAGAGATGTTTGTAAGCCTTCAGCAAGAGATGGAGAACAGCAGGATGTATCTGGAATTGTTCAAGTCTCGTTACCAGGATAATTTCAGCTATGAGATCCGATTGGACCCTCGAACGGCGGACCATTGCATTGTAAAGTTGTCGCTACAGGTCATCATTGAGAACTTTATCGTTCACGGTTTGCGCGACGACGATATCATCAACCGCATTGAGGTGAGTTCCGAACTAAAGGACGAACTTGTATCAATTGTTGTCAGCGACAATGGAGTAGGGATGAGCGAGGAGAGGTTAAATGCAATCCGACAATCTTTGTCACAACCTGATTCAGGCAGCAAATCCTTCGGACTTCGTAGTGTATACCAACGGCTGATTTATATCTATGGCGATGAATGTACCATGGATTTGGACAGCAGGTATGGCGAAGGAACAACGGTAATAATCAGTATGCCTTACGTGAAGGGAGATTTATAGGTGTACAAAGTTCTTCTTGTAGATGATGAGAAATATATTCTTGAAGGTCTAAGCAGCTTAATCGATTGGGGAGCAATGGGACTGGAAATCGTGGGAATGGCAAAGGGAGGAAGGAAAGCCCTTGAACTGCTTGCCACCACGAAAGTGGATGTTTTGATTACGGATATCTCCATGCCGGGAATGAACGGGTTGGAGTTAATCCGCAAGGCACGTCAAGACGATGATCAACTCAAGGTCATCATTTTGAGTGGTTACAATGAATTCGACTATCTCAAGGAAGGGATGAGTCTGGGCATTGAGAATTATCTCTTGAAGCCGGTCAATGTGTCTGAACTCACCCAAACTTTGAGCACGCTCATGGACAAGTTGGAGGCTGCCAGACCCAATTACGATGATTTAAATGACATTTACATTATCAGAAATAACACCCTTCATCGCTGGATGACCAGGCAAATCGCGGCAGCTGAGTGGAAAGAGCGCTGTAAGCTGCTTCAGCTTGGCCCTACTCGCCAATACAGATTGGCCGCAGTTGCCAGGAAGGGAGACTATGCAGACCGGTTATTTGATGAATTGGACGAGACGAAGGGCAATCAAGCCCCGTGGGTCTACCGCGATCTTGATGGGGATGTGGCCATCATATTTCAGTCGGACAATGAGGGAGGGTTGAGCGAGTTTGCCCAAAGGTTTCTGCAAGAGTGGTGCTCGAGAGTTGGACAGGAAGAGCGAAACGATATCCGGATCGGACTTGGACGAGTCGAGGCTACGGAGGACTCTGATTCTCTGAGCTATGACGAGGCGAAACAGGCATTGGATTATTTCCTGCTGTTTCCCAGAGAAACAATTTTCCAATATGAGAAAATGAACATGTCTAAAGTGTTGATACGTTCGGAAAGCAGCATCAGCTGGGAACAGTATATCCAATTGCTTCATACCCGGGACGCCGATAGACTGAAAGACGTGATTCAAGAAGATTTTGTCAAGCTGCAGCAACAGGAGGGCATGACGCCTCGGCACTTATGGAGAATTGCCGCTGAGGTTATGATCCGCCTTAAGCTGGCCGTGGAAGAAGTAAGACCTGCGGATCCTGCGCTGGAGGAGAAGTTTTCCGATCATCTAGATCTTCTTCATAACACAGTAGAATGGGCAGGATTTATGGAAATACTGAGAAATATGGCGCAAATGTCAGTGGACACGTTACAGGCGGCCAATTACAGCCCTGTGATCCAGCAAGTATTAAAGCTGGTGAAAGATACGTATACCGAGAACTGGACACTCATGCAGTTGGGGGATCGGTTTCACACGCATCCTGTCTACTTGGGCCAACTGTTCCGCAAGGAAACGGGTGTGAGCTTTGCCGGATACGTGAACCGCTACCGAATTGAGCAGGCGAAGAGATTACTGCGAGAAACGAACCTGAAGGTCAATCAAGTGGCTCGTGAAGTCGGATATTGGGAAGTTGCTTATTTTTATAGGCAGTTCCGAAAATATGTCGGGGTCTCACCAATGGAATATAAATCACTCGTATGAAAACGGGTGAGCAACGAAACGCCGTTATCGTCGATACATAAACGGCGTTTTTATTATGAAGTGCTGCTATGCTCCGAGGGGTATCGCACCTTTCTTTAGTTTGGTTAAGGTATCTTAGTTTTGTCTTCTGTTGGAACGGACGGATTTTTGATAGCCTGAAAATGTAAGAGTAAAGCGGTTTCAAAACAAAAGGGAGGTTAACGCAAGATGAAAAAGAATTTCAAACTATCTCTGATTTTGGTCCTCGTATTGGCATGTACGACAATCTTGTCGGCCTGCGGCGGAACCGGCAAAGAGAAGGAGGCCGAAGGCACCGGCAACAGCGGGGCTGCAAAGCCGGTGGAGTTGATCTGGTATAACATTGGCACGCCTCAGAAGGATACCGATATGGTCATGGCTGAAGTGAGCAAGTATACCGCGGAGAAAATTGGGGTCACCGTAAAGATGAAACAAATCGACTTTGGCGACTACACGCAAAAAATGCAGGTTCTGACGCAATCCGGTGAGCCCATGGATATTCTGTTTACGGCTTCGTGGGGGTTTGATTATGTACAGAATGCAAGAAAAGGCGCATTCATGGAATTGAATGATCTTCTGGATAAATACGGGCAGGGAATCAAGGAAACGCTGGATCCCGCATTTCTGGAAGGATCCAAGGTGGATGGGAAGAACTATGGGATTCCCGCCAATAAGGAGCTTCCCGCCCAGGATGTCTGGCGTTTCAATAAGCAATGGCTCGACAAGTACAATTTGGATATTTCGGGCGTAAGAAGCCTGGAAAGTCTGGAGCCGCTCTTGAAAACGATTAAAGAAAACGAGCCCGGTGTAGTTCCGTTCATGATTGACCGAAACTTTATTCCTAATCTTCCCTATGATTACGTTATTCAGAATCTCCCAATGGCTGTGAAGCTCGATACGAACGACTTTAAAGTGGTTAATATTCTGGAAACTCCTGAGTTGAAGCAGTCTTTGGCGACAATGCGCAAATACTATCAGGCAGGATATATCGATCCTGAGGTAGCAACGACGACAGAAACTTCAGACTTAACCAAAACAGGCAACTGGTTTGTAGACCGTCCAACGACCCAACCGTTTGCTGATAATTTGTGGACGGCTTCCCTCGGCTATCCGGTAGTTTCTACACCGGCGACGGATCCTATCATTTACAATTGGTCGGTTATGGGATCCCTGCAGGCGATTTCCGCAAATTCTAAGCATCCGGTAGAAGCCATGAAGTTCCTCAATCTGCTGAATACCGATGCGTATCTGCGTAACTTGGTAGACTCCGGCATTGAGGGCGTGCACTATGAGAAGATCGGAGACAATGTTGCTAAAAATTTGGACAAATCGAGAGATTACGATATGCCTTCGTTTGCCATTGGAAACATGATGCTGACTTACTTGACTGAGGGGGATCCTGCAGATAAATGGGATGGCTTCCGCAAATTTAATGAAGAAGGAGTACCTGCTCCACTCTTGGGCTTTAATTTTAACGGCAATGATGTGTTACCGGAGTTAGCCGCATTGAATAATGCAAAGGATCAATTCTGGGCGCCGTTGATGACGGGTTCCGTAGATCCGGACAAATATTTGCCAAAAGCAATTGAGGAGCTAAAAGCAGCCGGATTGGATAAGATCATCGAAGAAACTCAAAGACAGCTGGATGAATGGCGCGCGACGCAGAAATAATGAATCAGAAACGGAGACAAGCGAACCAGACTGGGGTTACCCCAGTCTGGTTCGCTCCTAAACATCGAATAAAGTTTGGATAGGAGGAACGAAATGCATGCGATCCGCCATTTTTTTAAAGACTTTCACAAGAATTTACCTATTTTGCTAATGGTTCTGCCAGGAGCCATCGGTTTTATTATTTTTTCCTATTTGCCGATGGGGGGGACGTTGCTTGCCTTCAAGCAGTACCGATATAACGGTGAGGGCTTTTTGTCCAGCTTTTTAAGCAGCGAATGGGTAGGGATCAGAAACTTTACCTTTCTATTTGGTACCAATGATGCCTATATCATTACCCGAAATACGCTACTTTACAATATAGCCTTTATTACGCTAGGCACTTTAGCTGCTGTCATTATGGCGATCCTATTATCGGAGATCGTGAACAAGCGCTTGTCCAAGCTATATCAGACGGGAATGTTTCTTCCTCATTTCATGTCCTTTGTGATTGTCGGTTTTTTTGTTTACAGCTTCTTGAATGCGGATAAAGGACTACTTAACAGCGTGTTGAGCGGTTTCGGTTTGCAAGAAATATCGTGGTACGCTACGCCTGAATACTGGCCTTACATTCTCATTATAACGAACCTGTGGAAAAGCATAGGTTATACCAGTGTGGTCTATTTAGCGGCCATTACTGGATTTGACCGTTCATTATACGAAGCCGCCATGATTGATGGAGCCAGCAAATGGAGGCAGATTCGCAGCATTACGATCCCTCTCTTAAAGCCGTTGATCATTATCATGACATTATTGGCTATCGGTAGAATCTTTTATGCGGACTTTGGATTGTTTTACAACGTTCCGCGCAACTCGGGCGCACTGTATCCAGTGACGAATGTCATCGATACTTATGTGTATCGCGGATTGAATGCTACCGGTGAAATGGGAATGGCGACGGCGGCAGGATTTTATCAGTCCATCATTGGGTTTATTCTGGTCATCACTTCAAATTACACCGTTCGTAAACTCGATAAAGACAGCGCGTTGTTTTAATAGATTTATGGAAGCGAGGAAAGCTTGTGGCTAGCAAATCCAAAACATATCGGGATATTCATAGTCTCTCGCCACGTATGAACCTGATACTTAATGTGGTCGTCGCAATATGTGCCTTAATTTGTGTATTTCCGTTTGCTTTTGTCGTGATTCTCTCCTTCACGGACGAAAAAAGCCTGGCCTATCATGGCTATCGCCTGATTCCTGAAAAATGGAGCACGTATGCGTACGAGTATCTATTTCAGAATGGCTCTCAGCTTTTGCGATCCTACGGAGTCACCATTACCGTAACGGTAGTGGGGACAGTGCTTAGTCTTTTAGTCATTGCCTTGTATGCTTATGGAATCTCTCGATCCAGCTTTAAATACCGCAGTTTTTTTTCGTTTTTGGCGTTATTCACCATGCTGTTCAACGGTGGACTTGTACCGACTTTTATCGTGGTCACCCAGGTACTTCATTTGAAGGATACACTATGGGCACTGATCTTACCCATGGCGATGAATGCTTTCTATATTATGATCATGCGTACATTCTTCAAAGGCCTTCCGGATGGAATTATCGAATCGGGAAAAATTGATGGAGCCAGCGAGTTTCAAATTTTCGCCAGAATTGTGTTGCCGCTTTCCTTGCCGGGCTTGGCTACCATTGGTTTATTCTGCACGCTCGGGTACTGGAACGACTGGTTTAATGCCTTGCTGTATATCGACAATCCCGACCTGGTTCCGTTGCAATCCATGCTGATGCGGATTGAGAGCAGCATGGCCTTTATTCTGCAGAATGCAAAAAACAGCGGTTTAGGGAGCGTGGCAGCGAGCTTGCCTCAAGAGACTTCGCGTATGGCCATGGTTGTACTGGCTACAGGTCCGATCGTGTTGGCCTATCCGTTTTTCCAGCGTTTTTTCATCCAGGGTCTAACCGTAGGCTCGTTAAAAGAATAATGGAAATGCAGCAATCGCTGTACACCGGGAATGGAGTGCAATGATGAATAGAATTGATCGACTAATCCGCCATTTAAGCGAACTGCAATGGAAGGATTCGCAAACACTGACTACCTGGAAAATCAAGCGGGGACGCTACCTTCTCCCCGGCGAATATGATTGGGAAGAGGAAATATCAGTTGAGTTTGCGGGAGATGCACTGAACGGGGCTGCCGGAACTACGTATTTGCTGCGAAAAAGCGTGGTTGTCCCTGCGGAGTGGACCGCCGAGGATGTAGGATTGGTGTTCGAATCCAACGGTGAAGGACTGCTGCGAATCAACGGCCATTCCTATCATGGCTTGGACAGTAATCATTGCTTTATTCCTATGGATCCGCGTGAGGTCGGGTACCTTCCGGAATTGGAAATTGAATTGATGGACCCGGAACCGAATCCGGATGATCGCCTGAACCAACAATTCAATCCGCGAAGACAACCGATAGCCGACTTAAACGTTAGGCTCGTCATAGTAAACCGGCCCATCCGAAGTCTGTTGTATACGATAACTGTGGCGGCGGGATCCGCAGCGTTGCTGCCGGAACGGAGCCTTGAGAAGAACCGCCTGATGGAGGCGCTTTACAGGGTACATGACGCCTTTGCGTATTTGTCCGGGGACGCGGAGGAGGATCGGGCGGTGTTTCCGGACCCGGAAGAGGTCCAACGGCTTGAAGAAATGCTGCTCCATGCACTCCGCGAGGACTCGACGGGCAAAAAAGCGGGCGTGATGCACATGGTAGCCCAGTCCCATATTGATATTGCATGGCTGTGGCCTATACGGGAAACCGTGCGGAAAGGCAGCCGCACGTTCTCGACGGCTCTTCGTTTGATTGAGGAGTTTCCGGAGTTTCATTACGCCCAGAGCCAACCGCAATTGTATGCCTATGTCAAAGAGCATGATCCCGAGCTCTACGGCCGCGTCAGGGAACAGATAGCCAAGGGACGGTGGGAGCTGGTAGGGGGGATGTGGGTTGAACCGGACCTGAACATTCCCAGCGGCGAATCCTTGGTGCGACAAAGTTTGTATGGACAGAAGTTTTATATGGAGGAGTTCAGCAAACGCTCCTTTATTGAATGGTTACCGGATACCTTCGGATATTGCGCTTCCCTGCCGCAGATTTTAAAGCTTTCCGGGGTCGAGTACTTTATGACCAGCAAGTTGAATTGGAGCGATACCAATCCGTTCCCTTACGACATTTTTCATTGGGTAGGAATAGATGGAACGAGTATTCTTTCTTACCTGAATCATGGTTTAGGCGAGGATACCCGCCCGAAGGATATCAGAGAGCATTGGGACTTCTTCCGACAAAAAGACGTTCATGACGAAGAAATGCTGCTCTATGGTCATGGTGATGGGGGCGGCGGGGCGACTAGAGAAATGGTCGAGTACGTTGCGCGATCCGCCAATCTCCCCGGATTGCCTGTCAGTAAGTTCAGTACGGCCGAGGAGTACTTCCGCGGACTGGACGCTTCGGCAGAATCGTTTCCTAAATGGTATGGTGATCTGTATTTGGAATATCACCGCGGAACCTATACATCCCAGGCGAGAAACAAGCAGATGAACCGGAAGATGGAGCTGTTATTCCGGGAAGCGGAGGTATGGAGTAGTTTGGCGACTAGCGTGAATAGTGAATCCGCATCGAATAGGGGGTTCGCGACGTCTTTGGAAGAAGGCTGGAAGCTGATTTTGCTAAATCAATTCCATGATATTATTCCAGGATCCTCCATTCCCGAGGTATACGAGACTTCTTCAAGGGAGTATGCCAAAGTGGCTCAAATCGGCCGTTCGGTTTTGAGAAGCGGGATTGCCAGTTTACTTTCGAAAATTAGCGTTGCGGGAGAGGGCATCCCTTACGTCGTTTTCAACAGTTTGGGCTGGGAACGAAATGCCGTGATTCAACTTCGGTTGGAAGCAGCGACAGTTGCGTGGGTGGTTGACAGTCAAGGGAGAACCCTGAAATCCCAGGTGATTGAGGACGAGAATGGACGCTATCTGCTGACGGAACTGCCTGCGGTTCCCGCATTCGGTTATACAACGGTATGGCTGCGTACGAAGCCATTGGACGTTACGCGGAATCAGATTGACACTGAGCAGCAAGCGGGTGCGGTTCAGCCGTTACGCTGGGAAACGGATACCTACGTACTTGAGTTTAACGAGCGCGGAGAGATTACTCGCTGGCGGGATAAGGAAGAGAAACGCGAACTGCTGATAGGCGGAAGGGTAGCCAATGAATTTCAGTTCTTCCATGACCGGCCCGTGGAGTGGGATGCGTGGGACGTAGATCATCGTTACGCCAAGCAGTCTGCCGGAACGGCGAAACTGGAATCTTTCGAGGTCATAGAAAACGGAAGCGTCAGAGATGTGCTGCGTTTACGCTGGTCTTGGAGCCGATCTACGATTGCGCAGGATATCGTCTTCCAAAAGGGCATGCGAAGAGTGGACTTCAAGACTTCTGTGAACTGGCAGGAAAGTCATAAATTATGGAAAGTAGCTTTTCCCGTGGATCTTATTGCTACCAAGGCCACTTATGAGATTCCGTTCGGCGCTTTGGAACGTTCCACGACGAATAATACGAGTTGGGATCAAGCCCAGTTCGAAGTTTGCGGGCATCGCTGGGCCGATCTATCCGAGGGCGGTTACGGAGTCAGCCTCCTGAACGACAGCAAATACGGATATGACATAAAGGAGGGTGTCTTGAGACTCTCCTTGTTGAGAGCACCGAAATGGCCGGACAAGCATGCGGATTTGGGGCAGCATGAGTTCACTTATTCGCTATATCCGCATCGCGGGAACTGGCGGGAGGCGAGTGTCGTACGTACCGCTGCGGAATTAAACCAGCCAGTGGTCGTTGAGCAAGCCAAGATTCAGGTAGGAATTCTGCCAGGCGATAATTCGTTCTTCCGTCTAGTTAGCGATCATGTCATATTGGATACGATTAAAATGGCAGAAGACAAAAAAGGAACGATTCTGCGCTTTTACGAGTCGTCAGGGGCTCGTGAACAAATTCGCTTGAACTGGAAGCTTCCTATGCTTAAAGCCATGGTGGTTAATCTAATGGAAGAAGAAATAGAAGAAGCATTGGTGCATGACGGAGAGCTCTATCTTGATTTTCGTCCTTATGAGATCAAGACCGTAAAGCTGATTCATGAAAATGGCTGCTAATGGCTGTTACTAAAGAACGAGGATTTCAAATGAGTTATTCGCAGGAGGCGGAACATGACATTAAAAGTTGGGTTTATCGGATGCGGCGGGATTGCAAAGGGCAAGCATATGCCAGCACTTTCAGAGGTCAAAGAGGTAGAAATGGTGGCATTTTGCGATATCGTTGTGGAGCGAGCAGAAGAAGCCAAAGAAAAATTCGGTACCCAGGATGCGCAGGTCTTTGATGATTTCAAGCAAATGTTAGCGAACACCGATTTGGATGTGGTCCATGTTTGTACTCCGAACTCTTCTCATGCCGAATTATCCATTGCGGCCATGGAAGCGGGCTGCCACGTGATGTGCGAAAAACCGATGGCGAAAACTTCCGAAGAAGCAAGAAGCATGGTTGAAGCGTCCAAGCGCACCGGTAAGAAATTAACGATAGGTTATCAAAACCGGTTCCGGACGGATTCAAGATATTTGCATGAGGTATGCAGAGAAGGCGAACTGGGGGAAATTTATTTTGGGAAAGCCCATGCGGTTCGTCGCCGCGCCGTCCCAACATGGGGTGTTTTCCTGGATGAAGAAGCCCAGGGCGGAGGACCATTGATTGATATCGGCACACATGCCTTAGACCTCACTCTTTGGATGATGAATAACTATAAACCTAAATACGTGGTCGGGAAAACCTATCATGCATTATCCCAAACTCCTAATGCGGCGAATGCTTGGGGATCGTGGGATCCTGCTCAATTTACCGTCGAAGATTCGGCTTTTGGTTTTGTTGTGATGGAAAATGGTGCAACGATCTTTCTGGAATCAAGCTGGGCTTTAAATAGTTTGGATACCAAAGAAGCCAAAACCACGCTGTGCGGTACTAAAGCGGGGGCCGACATGAACCATGGCTTAACCATTAATGGCGAAGATCACAGCTTGCTCTATGAGAAGAACATAAAGCTGCAACCGGGCGGTGCCGATTTCTATGATGGGGATATTGAGCGGCCGGAATTTCTAGAAGCGAATTCTTGGATCAATGCCATTCTCAATGATGCCGAACCTGTTGTGAAACCGGAAGAAGCCTTGGTGGTTACTGAAATTTTAGAGGCACTCTATAAATCTTCCAAGCTGGGCGAGCCCGTTTATCTATAAAAGAGGACCAAAGATTTCCATTCATCCGCGATGGCTATGAACCACGTGTCAAATAGAAGGGAGTACCAACCATGAAACTGGGCGTATTTACCCCGTTGTTTAACCATTTAAGCTTTGAAGAAATGATTGAGGAAGTTTCAAAAAAAGGGTTGCAAACGGTAGAAATCGGTACCGGGGGCTCTCCGGGCAACGCTCATTTGAATATTGACGAATTATTGGGAAGCCGTGATGCAAGGAAAGAGTACTTAGCTAAATTAGCCGACAGGGGATTGGAGATATCTGCCTTAAGCTGCCACCATAATCCGATCTCTCCGATCCCGGAAGTGGCGGCGGAAGCGGACGAATTACTCCGTAAAACCATAAAGTTGGCAAGTTTAATGAACATTCCCGTGGTGAACGGTTTCTCCGGCGTTTCGGGCGGGAATGCATCGGACACCCAGGTGAACTGGCCTGTATTGCCTTGGCCGACCGAATATGACGACAGCTATAATTATCAATGGGAACAAAAATTGATTCCTTACTGGAAAGAGATGAACGCGGAAGCGGAAGCCGCAGGCGTGAAGATCGGAATTGAGCTTCACGGCGGCTTCTTGGCCCATACGCCATATACGATGTTGAAATTGCGGGAATCGACCGGAAAAGCCATTGGCTGTAATTTGGACCCAAGTCATTTATGGTGGCAAGGAATTGATCCGGTAGCGGCCGTCAAAATTCTTGGCGAAGCCGGCGCAATCCACCACTTCCACGCAAAAGACACCTATTTGGATCAAGACAATATCAATATGCATGGATTAACGGACATGCAGCCCTACGGAAACGTGAAAACTCGTGCCTGGACCTTTCGCACAGTCGGCTGCGGCCATGATTTGAAAACCTGGTCGGATATCATTTCGGCCTTGCGGATCTATGGTTATGATTATGTTCTGAGTATTGAGCATGAGGATCCGCTGATGACCGTCGACGAAGGATTGACGCGTGCCGTAGCCAATTTGAAGTCAATTCTGATTCATGAACAACCTTCAGCAATGTGGTGGGCATAATAGTAGATAAACGGTATCAACAGGCAGGTTCAACGTTTTGCTTTCGGGCAAAGGGTTGATCCTGTTATTTTTTCTTGACTTCTTCCTTGAAGTCGCTATAATAGTAAAAGTGACCCGATTTTGTGCGGACACAACTTTAGTTAACGGGACGTAGCTCAGCTTGGTAGAGCACCTGGTTTGGGACCAGGGGGTCGCATGTTCGAATCGTGTCGTCCCGATCATGGAAACAGTCATCCTTTAAGGATGGCTGTTTTTGTTTTGCTTTTTTTTATGAGGCGCCGTTGTCTCCTAGAATTGAATAAACGCTCTCGCTATCGGCCACAATAGAGACAAAAGTCCGATAGAAGGGGATAACCGTGAATATCTTCCATATCAAAAAACATCTAAAAAAACGATGGAGAAGATGGAGACGCGCCATATGGACCGCCAGCGCCTTTTGTTTGATTGCGGTTATGGCCTGGATGGGGCTCCCATTATCTAATCAAATGGAAAAGCTGATGGCCCGAGAACCGATGGCGATCGAAACTTTGGGGAAGTGGCAGGAAGCTGCACCGGATGCCGATAAAGCGTGGTTGTTAGAGCTGGATGAGGATAAATCGCGAATCGTTCATTTGACGAAAATATATACCTGTGGCGAAGAAAGCACCGTTCTTGGAATTATGACCCCGGAGGAAATTACAACGCTCATGAAAGATCACCCTTCATGGGAGGGAAGACTGGGCGCAGGCGGCGACGTTTGGGTTGAGGAAAAAATCAATGGTCTTTCCGACACCTGCAAGACGAGGGGTTACATCGGTTTGGACAAGGATGGCAATTTGACGTTGTTTGACGGTCCACCGAAGAAGGAAAAGGTGATTCGTACTTTTTTTCAAATGGACGTGGAGATGATGGAGAGTGCGCTTCCGGCCGAAGTGATTCAACAACTACAGCAAGGAATTCGCATTCAGGATGTGGAAGAGTACAACAGCGTGCTGTCGACCTTTAGCGATTATGCGATTGAGCCCTCGGAAAGAGTCATGCAGCAGGATGATGAGGCATCGCGGTAGATCATCTCTCGTTGCTCCACTTTCCACCGTATGACAAGAAGGACGTTACTCCGTAACGTCTTTTTTGTGCTTTCTCCGGCAGTGCTCTCCTCTACAAAGTTTTTCCTCAATCTTTGCGATCTTTTGCTATAATAAAGTGAATACATATGTTCGCTTTACGCTGGAAGGGCTCCGTCTTAGGATCATGAGGAGTTTAGCAACGATAGGGAGAGATCAGTCTTGCGTATACTTGGAATTGACCCCGGCATCGCGATTGTCGGGTTCGGATTTATTGATAAACAAGGCAGTAAGGTGACGCCGGTGCAGTACGGCTGCATCCAAACCGAGGCTCATACGCCGGACGAAGAGCGGCTCTTGCATGTTTATGAGGCGATGGTTCAGTTAATCGACAAATACAAACCGGAAGCGGTGGCGTTTGAGAAGTTGTTTTTTAATCGGAACGTCACGACGGCGATGTCAGTTAGCCAAGCAAGGGGCGTGTTGGTACTTGCTGCGGTACAGAAGGGGCTGCCGATTGCGGAATATACCCCAATGCAAGTGAAGCAAGCGATTGTGGGTTACGGCAAGGCAGAAAAACGTCAGGTCCAGGAAATGACGCGCATGTTCCTGAAACTGCAGGCGATCCCCAAGCCGGACGATGTGGCGGACGCATTAGCGGTAGCCGTTTGCCACGCGCATTCTTACACATTAAATTCTAAAATAAACGAGGTATTGCGTTCATGATCGATTTTTTACGGGGGCAGATTGCCCATTTGGAAACAGAGTACGTCGTATTAGATGTGCAAGGGGTCGGGTATCGGGTGTTTTGTCCAAATCCGTACGCTTTGGCAGCCAAAGGGCAAGAAACGGTGACGGTCTATACCCATCACCACGTGCGTGAAGATGCCATTCTGTTGTTTGGTTTCCCGACCCGTGAGGAGCAGAAGCTGTTCCGAAAGTTGATTGAGGTGTCCGGCATCGGCCCACGTGTGGCGCTCGGGATCCTAAGCGGCGGTAGCCCGGACCATGTGGTGGCGGCGATCCATCAAGAGAATATCGCATTTCTGACCAAGCTGCCGGGAATTGGGAAGAAGACGGCACAGCGGATGATTCTAGACCTTAAGGACAAGCTGGAGGGCGTCGGCGGCACATTATTTGATCCGGTGCCTGCTGTCATTGGAGAAGCCGGGCTAGACGCCGGCAACCCGGGGTGGCCAGAGGCTCGCGAGGGCCTGAAGGCGCTGGGGTACACCGAGGCTGAGCTGGACAGGGTATGGCATCGTTTGAAAGACGATGTCGGGCCGGACGAGGCGGTGGATTCCGTCATGAAGAAGGCGCTCAAGCTGCTGTACGCCGGTTAAGGATAAGGACAGGAAGGGGAGCTTAGCGCATGATGGAGGACCGGATCATCTCCGCGAATTTGATGATGGAAGACCAGGCGGTGGAATTAAGCCTGCGGCCTCGTTATTTGGCGGAATATATCGGACAAAACCAGATCAAGGAAAACTTGAAAATATATATTGAAGCGGCGAAAATGCGTAAGGAAGCGTTGGATCACGTACTGTTATACGGACCACCGGGGCTTGGCAAAACGACGCTTGCGAATATCATTGCGAATGAACTTGGCGTCAATTTGCGGACAACTTCGGGACCGGCCATTGAGCGGCCGGGGGATTTGGCCGCGCTGCTGACCAATCTGCAGGAGGGGGACGTCTTATTTATCGATGAGATCCACCGTTTGCATCGGACGGTGGAAGAAGTGCTGTATCCAGCGATGGAGGATTTTGCGCTCGATATCATGATCGGCAAGGGGCCGAGCGCACGCTCTGTTCGGTTGGATCTGCCGCCGTTCACGTTGGTTGGCGCCACCACACGGGCGGGGCTCCTGTCGGCGCCGTTACGTGACCGTTTCGGGGTGGTCAGCCGCCTTGAGTTTTATAATATCGATGAGCTCAGCTATATCGTATCGCGGGGCGCGGACATTTTCGGCATTGAAATGGTTGGAGACGCGGCTACGGAAATCGCGCTTCGTTCGCGCGGGACGCCTCGGATCGCCAATCGCTTGCTAAAGCGGGTTCGCGATTATGCACAGGTACGCGGCGACGGCATGATTACCACGGAGATCGCCAAAGAAGCGCTGCAATTGCTGCAGGTTGACCCTATGGGGCTAGACCTGATCGACCATAAAATGCTGCGAGCGATGATCATGAGTTTCCGGGGCGGCCCCGTCGGGCTGGATACCATCGCCGCAACCATCGGCGAGGAGAGCCAGACGATCGAGGACGTGTACGAGCCGTATTTGCTGCAAATCGGTTTTCTGCAGCGGACCCCACGAGGGCGGATGGTGACGCCGGCGGCGTATCAACATCTGGGTTTGCCGATGCCGGAAACGCCTTAACCTTAACTTGATATAGCCCAACGTCATCATGAAGGAGGAGAAGCGGGTTTGAAACGTATAAAACGGACATTTTCGTTAGGTCGATGGGGGAAAGGAATTCTCGCCGGCTTGCTGCTGGCCGGGGGCGTGTACCTTCCGGCAGCGGCCGACCAATCGGACACAACGCGCGTGCGGGTGGCCATGTACTTGGATTTGGGCAGCACGTATAAATCGACGACCCCGGCAGTCACGCTGAAAACAACGGCGCCTGCAGAAGCAGGGTTTGCATTCAACTCGGTGTTGGAGCCTTGGCTCCAACTGGGAGCGGGTGAAACCGCAAGATTCAGCGTCAGCGGTTATAAGGTCAAAGCGTTAGAATCCGCGGATTGGGCCGCGGTTGCCGCGGCGGTCAAGAAGCTGCAAGGCACGTCGGATAAGCCGGTAGCCTACGCGGTAGACCTAGCTGGAGGTGCGGCATACCGCGTGTATACGGGGCCTTACGTCAGCGCGGCAGAAGCCCAGAAAGCGGCTGACCGGGTCAGCCAAACGTTGTCCGCTTCCTTGAAAGGCGGCAAAGCCGAAGCACGCGGGCCGTTGTACGTATCCGCGGGTTCGTTTGCAAGTCAGGCGGAAGCCGTGAATCTTCGCCAAACCCTATCCGCGCAGCATGCGGAGGCGGTAGTGGTAATGACCGGACCGCAGCAATATGCGGTATGGGTTGGCGGCGCGCTAAGCGCATCGGAGCAATCTGCGCTGCAAACCGAGCTATCCGGACTGTATCCGGGGCTTTCCTGGGCCCCGGTGAACGAGAATGTCCCGGCCCTACTGCTGCACCGCGACGTGACGTTGAATTTGGACGCTCCTGCAGGCGTCGACCACTACGAACTTAGCGGAGAAGGCACCAAGTTAACGATCCGGGACGACGGCAATTCCCCGATCCAGGTTGTGGAGCGTTTTGCACGTAGTTACCGTGGTGATTTTGAGATCAGTAAAATGAACGGTCAGCTGGCTCTGGTCAACGAGCTGCCCTTAGAACAATATCTGTATTCCGTTGTCGCCGGTGAAGTCCCGTCGTCGTGGCCTCAAGAGGCGCTGAAAGCCCAGGCGGTCGCGGCGCGCAGTTATGCCCTGTACAATGCAGGACTAAACAAATTTAAAGTAGCCGGGCTTGTGGACACAACCTTAAGCCAAGTTTACAACGGTACGGAGAAGGAAGTACCCAGTATTGTCCAAGCGGTTGATGCCACGGCCGGTGAGGTGCTGGTTGCGGCGAATGGACAAATCGTGGAAGGCATTTTCGCGTCCAACAGCGGCGGCGTGACGGCGGATTCGAGCGAGGTTTGGGGGAATGTCAATCCGATTTACTCCAGCGTGACAAGCGATGGGGATGAATCGGCACAAGCCTCCTTGAAATCGTGGTATCATGTACTGCTGTCCAGTGGGGTTACAGGATATGTTCGGGAGGATAATACGGCGTTAAACGGAACGACGCCAGCGGGCTTGCAGAAGTTGACGGTGACTACAAGCAACGTCTTGGTCCGTAAGCTGCCGCTCATTCAATCGGAAGTTGATCCGGTCGCCAAGCTGAATCCAGGTGACCTGGCCATCGTTTTGGACAAGGTGCCTGAATCCAGCTCCTATGCTTGGATTCGCGGACCTTTCAGCTCGGATGATTTAGTGAAGTCCCTTAAGGGAAAAACGTCTACGGAAGCACCGTCCCCTATTTTGAATCTGGAAGTCACCAAGCGTGGACCGTCCGGACGAGTAACGCAGGTCAAAGCTAACGGGCAACCGCTTGACGTCAAATATCCGGATTCGTATCGCTCTGCCTTAAACAGCTTACCTAGCACTTTGTTTGATATCGTTCAAACCGGACGGTATACTGTACAAGGTGCAGGAGGAAATACAGGAACAGGTACTGCCACGTCGGCAACGACGATACAGTCGGCATCAGGCAAGACGACGGCAAACAGCGGTTTAGTCGTGCTGAGCGGCGACAAGACGGCGCGCGTGATTGGGTCGACAAACCAATTTGTCTTCGTTGGCCGCGGAAACGGGCACGGCCTGGGGCTCTCGCAGTGGGGGGCTAAAGGATTGGCCGACGGCGGGTATGATTACCGGCAAATCTTGCAACACTACTACCAAAATGTGACTATCGTTAAGGAATGAATAAACCGATGAATGTGGATCTTTATGATTTCGAGCTCCCAGAAGAGCTGATCGCTCAAACGCCGCTGGCCGAACGAAGTGCTTCGCGCCTGCTGACGTTGAATAAACAAACCGGGGAAATCCGGCATCATACGTTTTCTGATATTCTGAATTATTTACAGCCCGGCGATACGTTGGTACTGAACGATACACGAGTCATTCCGGCCCGTTTGTTCGGAATAAAAGAGGATACCGGGGCCAAAGCCGAAGTGCTGCTTCTCAAAAATCTGGGCGATGACCGTTGGGAAGCCTTGGTCAAACCCGGCAAGAAGTTGAAGTCTGGCGCGGTCATCGTCTTCAGTGAGGAATTGCGGGCCACGGTCGAGTCGGAAGGCGAGATGGGCGGACGCATACTTCGGTTCACCTATGAAGGGATTTTTAATGAGATCCTGGATCGGCTGGGTCAAATGCCGCTGCCCCCGTACATTAAGGAAAAGCTGGATGATCGCGAACGCTATCAGACGGTGTATTCCAAACACGAAGGATCGGCTGCCGCGCCTACCGCGGGCTTGCATTTCACGGAAGATTTACTGGAGCAGGTGCGGGCTAAAGGGGTGACCCTCGCGTTTGTCACGCTGCACGTTGGGCTTGGCACGTTTCGACCGATGTCGGTGGACCGGGTTGAAGATCACGTCATGCATGAAGAATATTTTGTCCTGCCCCAGGAAACGGCCGACGTGCTAAACGAGACGAAAGCCAGAGGCGGAAGGGTCATAGCCGTCGGGACCACTTCGGCTCGAACGCTGGAGACGGTGGCCCAGCAATGCGGGGACGGCCCCATCGTCAAAAGCAGCGGTTGGACGGGGATTTTTATCTATCCCGGGTATCGATTTGGGTTGGTGGACGCGCTCCTCACGAATTTCCATTTACCGAAGTCGACGCTAGTCATGCTGGTCAGTGCGCTGGCGGGGCGGGAGCGAATCATAAGCGCTTATCAGGAAGCGATTGACCAAAGATATCGGTTCTTCAGCTTCGGCGACGCCATGTTTATTTATTAAAAGAAGAGGACGGTTGATCAGATTGGCAGCAGCAATAACCTATGAACATATCAAGACCTGCAAGCAATCCGGCGCCCGGCTTGGACGTGTGCATACCCCGCACGGTTCGTTTGACACGCCGGTGTTCATGCCGGTCGGGACGCAAGCCACCGTGAAAACAATGAGTCCGGAAGAACTGAAGGAAATGGATGCTCGGATCATCTTGAGCAATACGTACCATCTCTTTTTGCGGCCAGGACACGAGATCATTCGCCAAGCAGGCGGATTGCATAAATTCATGAACTGGGACCGGGCCATTTTGACGGATAGCGGCGGGTTCCAGGTGTTCTCTCTCAGCGAGATGCGCAAAATCACGGAGGAAGGCGTACATTTCCGCTCCCATCTGAACGGAGACAAACTGTTCCTCTCTCCGGAAGTGGCCATGGAAATCCAGAATGCGTTAGGCTCGGACATCATGATGGCGTTTGACGAATGCCCGCCGTATCCGGCGGAATACGACTACGTCAAGAACTCGCTGGAGCGCACGACCCGTTGGGCGGAACGTTGCTTGCAAAGCCATGCCCGTCCTCAGGATCAAGGGCTGTTTGCCATTGTTCAAGGCGGCATGTATGAGGACCTACGTAAGCAAAGCGCACGCGATTTGACTTCGCTAGATTTCCCGGGGTATGCTATTGGTGGACTGAGTGTAGGCGAGCCTAAGCCGCTGATGTATGAAGTGCTGGAATATACCGTTCCCCTGTTGCCGGCGAACAAGCCGCGTTATTTGATGGGGGTCGGTTCGCCGGACGCGTTGATCGAAGGAGCGATTCGCGGTATCGACATGTTCGACTGCGTCTTGCCGACTCGGATTGCGCGTAACGGTACGACGATGACCAGCCAAGGACGGCTCGTAGTACGCAACGCTCAGTATGCCAACGATTTCGGACCGCTGGATCCCGAATGCGACTGTTATACCTGCCGGAATTACTCCAGGGCGTATCTTCGCCACCTAATCAAAGCCGACGAGACGTTTGGGCTGCGGTTAACTACATACCATAATCTGCATTTTCTGATCAATCTGATGGGTAAAGTCCGTCAGGCGATTATGGACGATCGGTTGTTGAGTTTCCGGGATGAATTTTTTGAACAGTACGGTCTGTTTGGCAATGACAAAGGATTTTAAGCTATACCGTTAGCGATTTTAGAAAGGGGGATAAGACATGTTCTTTCAGTATGCCGCACAACAGCCGGCCGGCGGTTCGCTGGTCACCATGATCATTCCGTTTGTAATTATGATCGCCGTTTTTTACTTCCTACTGATTCGCCCGCAGAAGAAAAAGCAATCGCAGCGCTCTACGATGCTGAACGCTCTTAAGAAAGGCGACAAGATCGTGACGATCGGTGGTCTGCATGGGACGATTATGGAGCTTACTAACGACACGGTAGTGCTTCGCGTCAATGATGTAACCAAGCTGACGTTTGACCGCAGCGCGATCAGTCACGCCATTAAAGAGTCGGAAGGTTAATCGCGATAAAGACAAACCAAGAAAGAGCCTGTTGCGAACAGGCTCTTTTTCTTATATACCTCAGATTATTTTCGACCCAAATTTACCCCGATCATTCCCCCAATGGCACCAATGACAAACCCCGGCAGGATCAAAGCCCATTCCTGAAAGCCTAGGGACGTATCCATGGCTAGAAAGCTGATCAGCAGCAAAAGCAGCACATAAAGCGCTCCGGTCAGAGCCCCTTGATACCATCCTTTCTGTTTCGCGCGCTTGCCGGATACGATCCCCCCGAACAAGACGGCAGCTACATGCACGAGATAGGTATATAACGTCATTTCGAACTCTTCCAGCATGTCTCCTTGGAGTAATAAGGATAAAATCAATGCGCCAATCATCATCCACAAAAATCCATACCATAACCCGGCAACGGTGGGTTGAGACAAACGAATCCCGAAAAATCGGCGGAACAAATGCATTGTGGTCGGCCTCCTGTCTTCAATGTCTACGACAGACGTTTTACCCCATTTTATGGTCAAGCTTTCCCAGATAGACCTGACTTGGCCAAATTGAGCGAGGAAGATTATTGCAAGCTTCCCGCATTTTAACCTGTGATATTTCGCATGGAAAGGAGAAGGGGCGGTCAGAATAGCTATACCATGTCTTGTGCGAACTTCTAGATCGAGGAGGGATTGCCCATGGTTGAGCATATGGCAAACCATATCTTCCGAACCGTCCTGATGTATTTCATGGTGTTCGGAGTCATGCGTATTATGGGAAAAAGAGAAATCGGCGAGCTATCCATCTTCGACCTGGTGATCTCAGTCATGATCGCGGAAATCGCCGTTTTTGCCCTGGAAGATATCGATCGGCCGATCTATGACGGAATTGTCCCCATGCTGACGTTGTTGCTGATCCAAATTGCGATCGCGATGCTGTCGCTCCGGTTTCGCAGGGTGAGGTTGTGGTTTGACGGCAAACCGAGCGTCATCATTCGAAATGGGCAAATCAACCGGAAAGAAATGAGGCGTCAGCGCTACAATTTGGACGATTTGCTGATGCAGTTGCGCTCGCAAAAGGTCGATAGCGTAGCCGACGTCGAATTTGCCGTATTGGAAACGAGCGGACAACTAAGCGTGGTTCCCAAGGACAAGTCCGAACAAGGGAAGGGGGGGCAACAAGCCCCAAAACGGGAAGCCAGTCTGTCCGCGAAAATCAAATTCGAGGCGCTTCCGTTGCCGCTCATTATGGATGGCAAGGTGAACGATGAGAACCTGAAGCAAATCGGGAAAACCCGCTTTTGGCTGAAAAATCAAATCCAGTCGAAGGGATTGACGGATTTTAAACAGGTGTTCTTTTGCAGCATCGATCATAAAGGAAAGCTTTATATCAATGCAATGGACGAGAAATAATCACAGCGGATTACATTCGGTTTCGGAACCATTTGCCAAAGATGGGAAGCCGCTTGAGGTCCTGAAGATCAAACAATCCCATGATTCCGGCAAGAGCTAAATACAGCAACCCGGACAGCATCGCCGCTATTAAGAATTGCCATCCCATCTGTGAGCTGAGGACAAGGTTCTTATAGAAATAGTCAGCGGCGGCAGCCATAATGACCATTGCAGCACTAACCTTGAGCATATCAAGGAAGGGCAAACGGTAGCGAAGTGTCTTGGACACGCTGTACCCGTGCATGACTGTAACGATGATAAAGTTGACGATAATCGCGATAATCGCACCGTAGATACCTAGCGCCGGATTGGAGGCAAGGTAGAAGATCAGGGAAATTTTGATAATAGCCCCAACCAGCGTATTGATGAGCGCACGCCCCGGTTTGTCCAGAGCCTGCAACGTGGCCTGGAGCGGTGTTTGGATATACAGCAAGAGGGCAAATGGCGCCATGATCTTAAGCATGCCTCCGATGGAGTCATCGTTATAAACCAGCCTACAAATCGGTTCAGCTAGAACGAACATGATCGCGGCAAACGGAGCACCGGTAACGAGGGCAAGCCGTATGGATTGATGCAGTCGTAAATGGATCGTTTTGACATCTCCGCGTGCCTGGGCTTCGGCCAGGGAGGGAACCAGCGATACGGCAAGCGAAGACGTCAGCGCCCCGGGAAGCAGAAGCAGTGGGATGATCATCCCCTGCAGCGCTCCGTACTGGGAGGTGGCCACGGCGACCCCTACACCGGCGATTGCCAGACTTCGCGCGGTCGTGATCGACTCCAGCAGGTAGGATAACGAACCGACTAGTCGGCTGCCTGTCACCGGTATGGCGATGCGCAGAATCCGGCGCAGTGTGGCTCCAAACGGAGATTCGGTGGAGGTTAAAGGTTCGTCCGAGTTGGCGATGTCCGTGGGGAGATCCGCGATGGCGCTTGGTTTGGAGGACTCCAATCGCTCCCGCCGCTGCAGTCGGCGGTATTGCCACAGCAAGACGCCCATGCCGACCACTTCGCCGGCTACGACGCCAAGCATCGCCCCTGCGGCTGCGTAGGCGATCCCCATTGGGAGGAGCAAGTAAGAAAACCAGAGGACACCGATGATTCGGGCGACCGTCTCCATGATCGAGGAAACCGCCGAGGGGATCATATCCTGCTTCCCCTGGAAATACCCGCGATAGACCGATGATACCGAAACGATGATGATCATCGGACTCATGGCGATAAACGTATGATAAACACGTGGATCGGTGAGAACATACTTGGTGACCCAGGGGGCGCCAAATAAACAGAGAAAAGTAAAAAGAAAGCCGGCTGCCGTTGTAAACACCAAGCTTGTCCGCAAAATCGACACAGATCGCTCCGGTTTGCCCGAGGATTCCGCTTCTGCCACCAGCTTAGCCACGGCGAGAGGAATACCGCCGGTAATAATCGTAACCAGCACGAGAAAAAACGGATATCCGAGCTGGTACAGCCCAACGCCTTCGGCCCCGATCACACGGGGCAGCATGATGCGTGGAATGAAGCCCAGGAGGCGGTTCACGATCCCTGCCACCAACAGGATCATCGTACCCTGGATAAAGGTTTGTTTATTCAATCGAAACTCCACTCCCCCTGCAGCGCTCGTTGGATCTGGCAAAAACTCGATGCCGATAAGCTGCCTAATAAACTCGTAAACGAGGCTGTACAACCTCTCTCTTCATGGATATGACAAACCTGTCCCGGTTCATGACTTGTCTTTTTTGCAAGTTTTGAAAATGGAAGAACTCTTCTAAGCAGGATTCGGAGATTTAGGGTAGAATGTAATAAGACGGGTTTTCGAAGGAGGCTTGAAGCGTGGCTGAAGATCAAATGACGGACCAACAATTGAACGAGGCTGTCGAAAGCTTGTGCCGTAGCAAAGCCGAAGAATTCCAGCTAATCGGGTACGAGCATATCACTGGACCTGACATTTGGGAGTGTATCAGCCATAAATACGAGAAGGGCGGAGTCCCTCCCTTGTATCAACTGGTCAATGACATTCTTTCTCTGAAAGTAACCCAGTTTATGAACTATATGACGATGTCCGCTTATCGGGGATCCCGTTTAGATTGAATGGGATCTTTTTTTTCGTGCCGGTCGTTAATCAAATTGACAATATTAGATAAATTGACTGGTTTTTCGGCCATCGCTATAATAGGAATATTGAGAAATTGAAAGGGGAAAGAAGTACGGGATGAAAAGAATTATCGCATTCATAACCGTCGTGGTTGTCTCGTTTGGCATCATGGCATGGACAACCCCCGACCTGTTAAACAACGTACGTCTCGGCCTTGATCTGAAAGGCGGCTTTGAGATTCTATATGAAGCCAGTCCGCTTGAAGGCGGAGGCCAGGTCACGAAGGAGTCCTTGATCCAAACAGCGAAGAGCCTGGAGGACCGGGCCAACAAACTAGGGACAAGCGAACCGGAAGTAACGACGGAAGGCACTAACCGGATCCGTTTGAAAGTGGCCGGTGTGACCGACGAAGAGACGGTACGCAAGACGATGAAAGAACCTGCTTCGCTGACGTTCCGCAGTAAGGACGGTACAGAGAAAAATGCCGACGAGTACAACAAGATCGAAATGATCGGCACGGACTTTGCCGCCAACGGGGCTAAACTGGAATTCACTCAAATGAATGAACCGGTTGTCAGCATTAAAGTGAAAAGCAAAGAGAAGTTTGCCGAAGTAACCAAACGCTTGCTGGGCCAACCCTTGGCGATTTATATGAACGAAGAACTGGTCTCCGATCCGGTCGTTCAAGCGGTTTTGACCGATGGGTCTGCGCAAATCAGCGTTGGCGGTGATTTGGATAAAGCGAAGGAATTGCGCGATAAGATTAACCTTGGTGCGCTTCCATTGAACCTGACGGAGAAATATTCCCAAAGCGTCGGAGCAACCCTGGGTAAACAATCGCTGGACAGAACGATCGAAGCCGGTCTGATCGGCTCGCTGTTCATCCTGTTATTCATGATTGGGATGTACCGGGTTCCAGGTTTGATTGCCGCGTTTACGCTGATCGTGCATACTTGGCTGCTCATTCTCGTGTTCGTTTGGGCGGACTTTACATTAACCCTTCCGGGGATTGCGGCTTTCATTCTCGGGATCGGGATGGCGGTTGACGCCAACATCATAACCAATGAACGGATTCATGAGGAAATGCGGACCGGCAAAAGCATTATGTCTGCTGTCAAAGCCGGGGACAAGCATTCCCTGCGTACAGTACTGGATTCGCAGATTACGACGATCATCGTTGCGGCCGTTATGTATGCGTATGGTACGGGGGCCGTCAAAGGCTTTGCCTTGGTGCTCATCGTGGAAATCGTACTCAGTATCGCCACGAATATCTATCTCTCCCGTTTCCTGCTGAACCTGCTGCTAAAAGCCGGCAAGCTGTTGAAACCGAAGTACTTCGGTGTGAAGGAGCGTGACATTCGTGAGCTTTAAAAAGAATTTGGATTACGTCCATCTGAGTAAATACTTCTACACCCTGTCAATCGTTCTGACGATTGCCGGCCTTATCTGTTTGTCGTTTTTCGGCTTGAACTATAGCGTCGACTTCAAAGCGGGATCTAATGTAGATATCTCGCTGTCCAAGCCGTTGACGGCCGAACAAATCAGCCCGATTCTAAAGAATATGGGCATCGATGAGAATGAGGCAACCATCAGTCCCGGACAAGACCGGATGAACATCCGTTTTACGAAAGTGCTTAGCGAGGATAATGACGCGAAGCTGAAAGCGGAAATTACGAAATTGGACGATAAAGCTTCGTTCGAGGTGAATACGGTTGACCCGGAAATGGCCAAGGAGCTGGCACGCAACGCAATTTATGCCGTTTTGATCTCCTGCCTAGGGATTATCATTTACGTCAGCATCCGGTTTGAGTGGCGGTTTGCTGTGGCCGCGATCGTAGCGTTGCTCCATGACGCCTTTATGGTCATTGCCGTCTTCTCCATTTTCCGGCTCGAAGTTGATTTGACCTTTATCGTAGCGGTATTGACGATTATCGGTTACTCCATCAATGATACGATCGTTATCTTTGACCGGATTCGGGAAAATCTGCGTTTCTCCAAGCAGAAGTCTCGCGAGGATCTGATCAAACTGGTAAACCAAAGCGTAGCGCAAACGATCATGCGTTCCTTGTATACCGCGTTAACGGTGTTCGTAGCTGCGTTCTTCCTTTTCCTGCTGGGCGGGGAGTCGATCCGGATGTTCTCGCTGGCGATGGTAATCGGCCTGTTGTTCGGGGCATATTCTTCCATCTTTATCGCCAGCCCACTCTGGTTCGTCCTGAAGAGCAAGCAAAAGCATAAACCGGCCAAAGCATCCTAAGCGGCCGCTATGCCTGATTGAACCACCAATACATGAGCTGGATATGGATAGAGCCGCGTCTTATGACGCGGCTTTCGCAACTTTTCCGTTTTTACGTGCATCAGGAGGGTGATTATGACACGAGAACAAGCCGTAATTCCGGCACCCACAGCCTGGCCCGGCATCGTGGGGGATATCGTCCTAGCCGTATTCTTGGGGACGGTGGGTTTGCTGTATGGAAGCTTGGCTTTACTGGGCGGGGCTTTATATTCCGCGTATGATGCCGCCGCTGGCGTCGCTGCTAGGCTGCCCGGCCCGGGAAATCTCCGTTTACGGCAGTTCGGTTTGACGCCTACGGGCAAAGAGGCGCCCGAGCCGCTGCCAACCATTTTCTTCTCCGTCTTTCTGCTCATGGGTGGGGTGGAGCTAGGGATTGCGGCTTTCACCGACATCGCCGAGGCAGATACGGCTCCGCCGGAAACCTTCGTCTTGGCGGCCGTGCTCCTGTCCATGGCTTTACGGGAAGCCCTGTTTCAGATCAAGATGCGGTCTTCCCGCAGGAAGGCGGGTTTTGACTTGCAACCGATCGTCGAGAAACACCGTCATTCCCTGTTCTCCTCCGTCATTGTACTGGCCGGGGTCTTTGGAGCGATGGGAGGCCAAGCCTGGGATTTACCGGCCATGGTGTATCTTGAACCGAGTGCAGCGATTCTCGTAGCCTTGCATGTGCTGTTTCAAGTCTATCGGCTGGTGAAGCGCTCCATCTACGGTTCGTCTGCGCCGCAGCTCCGCGAAGAAGATGCCGCTTCATTGGTAGAAACGGTACAGCGCGTGCATGGTGTGATCACCGTAGACGATTTGAAGGCACAGGAGAACGGCCATTATGTGACCGTGACGGCCAAAATTTGCGTTAACCCCAAGATCACCGTTATGGAAGCCAATGACATCGCCAATCGAGCTAAAATGCTGTTACTAAACCGATTTTCCCATATCACTGATGTTCGGATTCATGTCGCGCCTTATGAGGCGGGGTATCCGTACAAGAGCAATACCGAGGAATCGGATAGCGATTTGCCGAACTTGCTTCAGTAAGCCGGCCCTGGGAAAGAACTGACAGGAAGAAAGAAGGTGCCGCTTTTGCTTCATTCCAAATACCGCTGGACACCGCTGCCCTGCGACGAAGAGGCTGCCAGCCGGCTCGCCGGTCATTTGAACATTTCCCCGCTGCTCGCGTCTTTGTTGGTTACGCGGGGGATGGAGAACTCAGCGGAGGCGGAGCTTTTCTTAAAAGGAAGCCTTGTGGATCAACATGACCCCTTACTGCTTAGCGGCATGAAGGAAGCCGTTCCTCGTATCCGCCGCGCGGTGGAAGAAGGCGAACGGATCTTGATCTATGGGGATTACGACGCCGACGGCGTTTCGTCCACGACGTTGATGATTTATCTGATGAGGCGCCTCGGCGCTACCTATGACTTTTATATTCCGCACCGAACTAAAGAAGGTTACGGCCTGCATATTCCGGTATTAGAGCATTTTCATAAGAAGGGCTTTACGCTGCTCGTGACGGTAGATACGGGAATTAGCGCGGTTGATCAGGTGGCATACGCCAATGCGGCCGGGATGGACGTGATCGTCACCGATCACCACGAACCCCCGGCGGTTCTGCCAGAAGCGTATGCCTTGATTAACCCCAAGCTTCCCTACTGCACATATCCCTTTAAGGGGTTGGCTGGAGTCGGAGTAGCCTATAAGCTGGCTCAGGCGCTGCTCGGGGATGAAACCCCTGAAGCATGGACAGAGCTCGCCGCTTTGGGGACGATCGCCGATCTCATGCCGTTGACCGGAGAAAACCGCGTCATCGTCAAGGCAGGTCTCGCCTCGATGGCGCGATCGGCCTTCCCGGGAATGACGGCGCTGCTCGGGACCTCCGGCTGGTCCAGCGGAGAAGTGACTTCGACAGCGGTCGCCTTTGGATTGGCACCGCGGATCAACGCCAGTGGCCGCATGAGCCACGCTAACCGAGCTGTCTCCTTGCTGACGGCAGAGAGCATGGAAGAGGCTGAAGCGATTGCCGAGGAGCTGGATGTGCTTAATAAAGAGCGTCAAATGCTCGTTGAGGACATGGTTGAAGAGGCGCTTCAGCAATTGGAAGGCCAGGCGGAGGCGGAGGGATTACCCGACGTGATCGTCGTAGCCGGCGAAGGCTGGAACGCCGGCGTCGTCGGGATCGTCGCCTCCAAATTGCTGGAACGTTATTTTCGCCCGACTATTGTGCTGGGCATCCACCCGGAAACCGGGGAGTGTAAAGGCTCGGCCCGTTCCATCCCCGGCTTCGACATTTATGAAGCGTTAACGGATTGCGCCGACCTATTGGATCATTACGGCGGGCATCCTTCCGCGGCGGGCATGTCCCTTGGCCGGGAGCATTTGGAGGAATTCGGCCGGCGACTAAATGCATTTGCTGCCGACCGGCTTCGTCCAGAGCATTTCGTGCCGGTCTTGCAAACGGATTTGGCTTGCTCCTTGAAGGACGTCACGCTCCAAGCCATCGAGCAGCTTCAGCATCTTGCGCCGTTCGGTATGGCTAACGCTTGCCCAAGGTTGCTTCTGAAGGATCTGAAACTACTGGAGTGCCGACAGATGGGCAAAGACGGCAAGCACTTGAAGCTGATTCTCGGCCAAAACGGAAAGACCGTAGAAGCGGTCGCGTTCGGCAAGGGCGAATTGGCCTCACTGCTTGCGGAGGAAGCACGGGTTGATATCGTCGCCGAAGCCGGAATCAACGAATGGAATGGGGCCCGCAAGCCGCAGTTGATGATCCAGGACCTGGCAGTCTCGCACCTGCAGGTATTCGATTACCGCGGCTCCCGGAATCCGGCGCTTCTGCTGGAGGAGCTGCGCGGCAAGCTGGCAAAGCTACCCGCCTGCGGTTCGGGAACATCCGCCGTTGTGCTTAACGCGGGTTCCGCTTTTTACCAGTCCCGTGATTTGAAGGATACCCCGGTTTGGGTATATGATAAGAACGTTGGCGCGCTTCCTGGGAATGACCTCGCACAATCGGCGGGGAAAGACGCGATGACGACGCTGTTTGTCATGGAACTTCCGGAATCGCCGGAGGGATGGACCGGGATGATGTCCGCTTTTGCCGGATTGGAGCGCATCTATATGTTACATTCGCCGCGAGCGCCGCAGGAGCGAATCGAACCGCCTTCTCGGGATCAGTTCAAGCTGGTGTACAGCTTGATCTATCGTGGGGCGGAACAGGGATTGCGCGAGGAAGATCTGTTGGCTGCGCTTGCGAAACGTACCGGCTGGTCCCAGCGAATGCTGGAGATGTCGCTCGGTGTGTTTGAAGAACTAGGATTTATCATCCGGGCATCTGGAATGATTCGGCTCCATCCGTCACCTTCCAAGCAGGCCTTGGAAACCTCAAGCCGTTATCGAGAGCTGGGAGTGCTGGCTGAGATCGAGCAGATGCTGCAGTTTGGTCGGGTGCCGGAAATTACTGAATGGATGCTAACCCATATTCAGGGAGCTTCATAAATGATTTTTCGAGAAAATGAAATGATTTCGCACGCATTTGAACTAGGAGGAGATTGGTTTGGATTTTAAAGAGTACATTCGGGTGATTCCTGATTTTCCTCAGCCTGGCATCAGTTTCAAGGACATTACCACGCTGTTGAATGACGGCGCCATGTATCGCAAGGCGGTCGATGAACTGAAGCAGTTGGTGTCCCATCTTAAGATCGATCTGATCGCCGGTCCCGAGGCTCGTGGTTTCGTGGTTGGCGCGCCGCTGGCTTACGCGCTGGGCGTGGGGTTTGTGCCGATTCGCAAAAGCGGGAAGCTTCCCTATGAAACGATTGAGGTGGAATACGACCTAGAGTACGGTAAGGACCGTTTGGCGATGCATAGCGATGCGGTGAAACCGGGGCAAAACGTCCTAATCGCTGACGATTTGCTGGCAACCGGGGGGACGATTTCTACCTCCGTTAATCTGGTTCGCCAGTTGGGCGGCAACGTCGTCGGCACCGCGTTCTTGATCGAGCTCAGCGAGTTGAACGGCCGCAAGAAGCTGCCGGAAATCGATGTATTCTCGCTTGTGAAGTACGAATAAGCCGAAGAAGAGAAGGGGCTGTAGCCATGTGATCCATGGCTACAGCCCCTTGTTTGTTAAGTGAGTGAGCTTAATGCGCAGCGTCCTCATTGTCGTTGCTTAGCTTCAGGACCTGAATCAGCTTGAAGAACAAGCTAAGCAGGATCCCCGCGATCGTTGCCAGCGCCATGCCCTTCAGCGCGACATTGCCCATGGTCAGCGTGGTACCGCTAAGACCGATGACGAGCACGATCGTCGTCAACAACATGTTGGTCGGCTTGGAGAAGTCGACCTTCTGCTCAACGAAGATACGCAAGCCCGAGGCCGCGATCACGCCGAACAAGAGCAGGGACACGCCGCCCATAACGGGAGGCGGGATCACGGCGATCAACGTGGAGAACTTCCCGGAGAAGGAAAGCAAAATCGCGAAGATGGCCGCGCCGCCAATTACGAATACGGAATACACGCGGGTTAACGCCATGACGCCGATGTTCTCCCCATAGGTCGTGTTCGGCGTCGATCCTACAAAACCGGAGAGGATCGTAGAAATCCCGTTCCCCATGAGCGATCGATGCAGGCCCGGATCCTTGGACAAGTCCTTGCCCACGATGTTGCTTGTCACCAGCAGATGGCCGATATGCTCCACGATAACGACCAGCGCGACCGGTATGATCGAGATGATGGCGGAGGTATCCCATTGCGGCGTCGTTACCGTCGGCAGGGTAAACCATTTCGCATTGGCAATAGCCGCGGTGTCCACCTCGCCCATGAAGTAGGCTAGTACATAACCGGTAACGATCCCGATCAGGATGTGGATGATCTTTGGAAAACCGCGGAACAAGACCGCGCCAAGTACCGTAACGCCTAACGTTACGAGCGACAGCGTGATGTACGTCCCGTTGGGCGTCCAGCCCTCCGAGCCATCACTGATCCATCCGGCCATTCCGGCAGCGACCGGAATCAACTCCAGACCGATCAGAGCTACGATGGCACCCATGGCTGCAGGCGGAAACACAACATCGATCCACTTGGTACCGGCATACTTGATCAGCAGGGCGACCAAGAGGAAGATGACGCCGGTGACGATGAACGCGCCGAGCGCTAGGGCGTAGCCGTTCCCCGGATGACTCAGCAGAACCGCCTGAACCGGTGCGATGAAAGCAAAGCTGGAGCCCAGATAGGCAGGGATTTTTCCTTTACAGATGAGGATGTAGAGCAGGGTGCCGATGCCGTTCATTAGCAGGATCATGCCGGGGTCTACGCCAAACAGGTTAGGCACCAGCACCGTACTTCCGAACATGGCAAACAAGTGCTGCAGGCTTAACAGCACGCCAGGTCCGAACGGGACTTTCTCGTTAACTTGAATTTCACGTTGCAACGCGTTCACTCCTCTATAGGTACGTTCATAAGATAACTATCCTTAATAGGATAATGACTATGCCGACAATTTTCAACAGAAAATTACTTGACTTTTGCCTTTGATCCTTCCATCATCATTCCCTAGGTTTGCCTGTAGGCATACGGCCAGGGTTGCATGAAGGCTCAGCCATGCCGATGTCCTTGGTGCAGGGACAATACCCGGAGTTGACGGAAGGGAACGCAAGAGTCATAATTATAGGAAATCAAAATGAGGCGAATTATGCTCTTGTATGCGTTTTTTCAGTATATTTTCATATAGAAAGGAATCAACAGGATCTCAATGGGCATAGAGCAATTACTCGAAAAGGCGTCTGCCTATATAAAGGAACCGGATCTCGATCGGATTCGGGAAGCGTACGAGTTTGCGGACGAAGCCCATCACGGACAGGTTCGCAAATCCGGAGAACCTTATATTCTTCATCCTTTGGCTGTGGCGGATATTGTTGTAAACATGCAAATGGATGCGCTGTCGGTCATTGCGGCCCTGCTTCATGACGTGGTCGAAGACACGACGGTGTCTTTAAAGGAGATACAGGAGCATTTCGGCAGCGATTGTGCTTTGCTCGTCGACGGGTTGACGAAGTTGGAGCGGATTAAATTCCAATCCAAAGAGGAGCAGCAGAACGAGAACTACCGCAAAATGTTCATAGCGATGGCACAGGACATTCGGGTGATCGTCATTAAACTGGCGGACCGACTGCACAATATGCGAACGCTCAAATACCAGTCGGAGGAGAGTCAGCGTCGAATCGCCTACGAAACGTTGGAGATTTTCTGCCCGATTGCCAACCGTCTGGGGATTTCGGCCATCAAATGGGAGATGGAAGATATCGCCCTGCGATACCTGAACCCGCAGCAATATTACCGGATTGCTAACTTGATGCGAAAGAAACGGGCGGAGCGCGAGGAGTACATCAAGAACGTCATCGCTCGCATCTTTGAGAAGTTAGAGGAAATGGGCGTGCAGGCGGATTTGTCGGGGCGCCCAAAGCATATTTACAGCGTCTATAAGAAGATGACGATGAAAAACAAGCAGTTCAACGAAATTTACGATCTGCTGGCCATTCGCATCATCGTTGACAATATCAAGGACTGTTACGCGACCCTGGGGATCATCCATACGTTGTGGAAGCCGATGCCGGGGCGGTTTAAGGATTACATCGCCATGCCGAAGGCGAACATGTACCAGTCGCTGCATACGACGGTCGTTGGCCCGAACGGGGAACCCACGGAGGTTCAGATCCGCACCTGGGAGATGCACCGGACGGCCGAATACGGGATCGCGGCGCACTGGGCATATAAGGAAGGCACAGGTACCGGCGGTTTGGAAAATAAAATCACGTTCTTTAACGAAATCCTGGAGCTTCAGCATGAAGCGAAGGATGCTTCGGAGTTCGTGGAATCGCTGAAAATGGATTTCTTCTCGGACCTCGTCTTTGTATTTACGCCGTCCGGGGAAGTCATCGAGTTGCCGGCGGGCTCGGTGCCGCTGGATTTTGCGTACCGCATCCATACCGAGGTCGGGAACCGGACGATCGGGGCCAAGGTGAACGGACGGATCGTGCCGCTGGATCATCGGCTGAAAACCGGGGACATTGTGGAGATTCTCACGTCCAAGCATTCGTACGGACCAAGTCAGGACTGGTTGAAAATCGCCCAATCCTCCCATGCCCGCAGCAAAATCAAGCAATGGTTCAAGAAGGAAAAACGCGAAGAGAACGTGGAAAAAGGCCGCGAGGCGATCGAACGCGAGCTGAAGCGGGCAGGAATCGAGCCTTTCCAATGGATGAGCGACGACAAGCTGCTGGAGGCGGCGAAGAAATACGCCTTCAACGACATCGACGACATGCTGTCGGCGATCGGGTTCGGCGGGATCACCGCCTCGCAGGTCGTGACCAAGCTGACCGAGAAGCTGCGCAAGGAACAGGAAGAGGCGTCCGGGCATATCGAGTTGACCTCGGAGGTCAAGGAAGTAAAAGCACCGGAAGAACGCAGACACCGTCCAACGAATGGCGTCGTCGTTAAGGGCATCGACAATTTGCTTGTCCGCTTTGCTAGATGCTGTAACCCGGTTCCGGGCGACGATATTGTTGGCTACATCACCCGCGGCCGCGGCGTATCGGTGCATCGGAGCGACTGCCCGAACATTCCGGGCGGAGGTGACGGCGAAGAAGCCGCACGCGTGATAGACGTGGAATGGGAAGAGGCCATCGAAGCGAATTACAGCGTCGACATCGAAATTACCGGCCACGACCGCCGCAACTTCCTAAACGAAGTGTTACAGGCGGTATCGGAGAGCAAAACGAATATTTCGGCCGTTTCGGGCCGATCGGATAAGAACAAAATGGCTTTGGTGCATATGACGATCCTGATCCGCAATACCGATCATCTGCAGTCTGTTGTGGAGAAGATCAAACGGGTGAAGGATGTGTACACGGTACACCGGATCATGCAGTAACGGATAGAAAGGATTCGAAGATCGATGAGAGTAGTCGTGCAGCGCTGCCGCGAGGCGCGTGTGAACGTAGGGGGAGAAACGGTCGGAGCGATCGGCCCCGGTCTTATGCTACTGGTAGGCGTGACGCATCAGGACACCGAACAGGATGCAGCCTATTTAGCGGAGAAAATCGCCGGCTTACGGATTTTTGAAGACGAAGCGGGTAAAATGAACCTCGCGGTAACGGAGATCGGCGGGGCGATTTTATCGGTCTCTCAGTTTACCCTATACGGCGATAGCCGCAAGGGCAGACGTCCGAACTTTATGGCGGCGGCCCGGCCGGAAATGGCTGAGCCGCTGTACGAGCGGTTTAATGAATTGCTTCGAGCTAAAGGATTGACGGTTGAAACCGGGGTGTTCGGTGCGGAAATGGACGTTGGGCTGACGAACTGGGGGCCGGTCACCTTGATTGTGGACAGCCCTGGTGGCGAGATCTAAATATGAAGAGGCAAAAGCGGGCCAAGACGCAAAGAATCAAGTGCGTCTGGCCCGCTTCTCTTTATGAGGCCGAAATCGGGAAGGTTTTCTCATAAATGCTGATTTCATTTTCCGGTTTCATCCCGGCTTTCTCATAAAGGCGGTAAGCCCCCGTTGGATTAGCGGCGTCGACGCCAAGGGAGACGTTGATTTGCCCCGCCCGGTAGGAAGAAGCGAATACATTCTGCAGTAGGGCCAGTGCCAGACCGCGACCTCGGTAACAGCGGCGGACGCCCAAATGTTCAATGAACAACAAGTCTTCACTCATGCGGCATAACGCAAAACCGGCAACGGTATCCTCCTCGGAATCCCAAGCGATCAGCCACCAGCGCTCTTCGAAAGTTGGCAGTTGCGTTCTTTCGATAAACTTCTCGATGGAAGGCACAGCAAAATCCCAATGGTCGGCGAATGCTTCCGTGTAGGCTTCGTAGACGGCCTGTTCGTCTCGTCCCTTAACGTACGGTACAATGGCGAAGCGTTCCGGCAAAACACCGGCAGCCGGTTCGGCTTCCAAACGGAGTGTCATCCGTTTGAAGTAGCGGATAGGGGCAAACCCGTGGCCCTCAAACAAGGCTGCGGCATCGCTGCACGAGGAGGGAATCATGCCTTGCAGGCGCTTGGTCTTGCCGGATTCGTCCCGGAGCGCCAGGGCACGCGCTTCAAGCACGGCCACGAGCGCGGCACCAACTCCTCGTCCGCGAGCGGAGGGCCGTACGCAGCCATAGCTGAACAGCTTCTCTTCGCTGTCCTCTTCTAGAAAGGCGTATCCGACCAGATCGTCGTTCTCATCCTCGGCCACCCATACGTTATGATCCAGGTCGAAGCCTGACCACATGTTCAGAACATCATCCAGAACGATGTCGGGCGCTCCGAGATCTTCGGTGTCGCAAACGGCAACCAGATCGCAAACGGCCTGGGCATCGTCTAGGGTAGGATGGCGTAGGCGAAAGCCCAAATGGTTCATGTGAGGAAACCTCCTTATGCGGGATTTGGACCCATTATACCTCAAGATGGAAAATTTTCCTCTAAATTTAATGAAGGATTTGCGGTTCTAAAGGATAAGCGGACCGTTTTTGGTACAACCTTGTGGTAAAGAGCTACACGACCAAAGGAGTTGCTGACCGTGCACCAATCCGCGAAATCGAGAGATTGGCAATCCATTCCGCTCATCCCGGTGGGACATCGCAGCGAAGCCCGGGTGTCGGCCCGCTTAGCCGAGCCGGAGCGCTTTGATGCTGTGATGCCGGAGGCGAAGCCCTCTACTGAATGGCTGCCTCGGCCGGGAAGCTGAAGTTGATCATAAGGAGGTATGGGGCATGACCCAACATATTCAGGCCTATTTCAATACGGAAGATCAGGTGGAAGGCGCGCGCATTACTTTGCGGGCCTACAATATCAATGAGGTTGAAGCAGGTCATGTATCAAACGAATGGGGAGAGGACGACCGGCTCCAGGTTCCGCTGTTACCTTTAAATAACGGGGTAATCAGCGCATCGGGCGCGAACAACCCGGGAATCGTTCCAGTGCCCGGAACGGTGCGGGGTGTCCAGAGTGTGCTGCCCGTTACGGTCATGGGAGAGCGATATGCGGGTGATTCATTAAACGGAGAGCGCAGCGAAGCCGTTTCCGGGGACCGGCCGATGGCGTCGGAATCCCTCATCGACACCAGTGACGAGCCCCAAGGATGGAAATACGTACTTAGCGCAAGCGTTAAGGATAGCGATTATGAGACCGTCGTGCGAAAATTGCGCGAGCAGGGAGCTTACATCGCCGAGCCGTAATCCGATTGGAGCTTTCAATACGCTCTGTAATATAACTGTAATATTAGATACATGTTCCCTTAACATTGCTTGTTTATAATAACAGCATGACCCCCTTTTAATATAATACCTTTTGGACCTGCACCCCGTTGGTGACAGGTTTTTTTCTTTGTTTAGACATTTTTCAAGGGTCCGGGCTTGACTTTAGCGCGGTGGTTTCATACAATCTAAAAATAACAGTGTGACCTATTGAACTGCATCTAATATTCGATGACGGGAGAAAGTAGTGCAACCCCACATCCACAGAGAGGAATCCCCGACTTCGACGGCGGTCTAACGGACGTATCAAATCCGTTACTCGGATGGCGAAGCAGGCTGGAAGGATTCCGGTGATGATTGAACGAAAGACTTCCCCGAGAACCGACGGCGAAATCCCAGAGCGACCCTTCGCTTGGAGAGTAGACGTATGGCGTAGGCGGGCGATAACCGCTTAAAGCGAAGGCGAACATGGAGGACGCCGCGCAGTCAGTGTGACTGGGCAACCTCAGGTTTCGAATTCGGAATGTGGGTGGCACCACGGGTGATTGCGAACCGATCTCTCGTCCCTGTTTGAATCAAACAGGAACGGGAGATTTTTTATTTTGGCTTACGAGTCTGAGATGGAGGATGAACGATATGGCTTTTCAGAAACCGACGGGTACGCAAGATTTGCTGCCGGGAACCGTCGAGAAATGGCAATTTATCGAGGAGAAGGTCAGAGATTTGTGCCGGCGCTTTAACTACCGGGAAATCCGTACCCCGATTTTTGAGCAGACCTCGCTGTTCGAACGGGGCGTAGGGGAAACGACGGATATCGTCGAGAAGGAAATGTATACGTTTCTTGATAAAGGGGAGCGCAGCATGACGCTGCGTCCGGAAGGAACCGCCGGCGTCGTTCGTTCCTATGTGGAGAACAAGCTTTACGGCGAACCGGATGTCAGCAAGCTGTATTATATCGGGCCGATGTTCCGCTATGAGCGTCCACAGGCCGGGCGGCAGCGCCAATTTCACCAGTTTGGGGTAGAGGCGTTTGGGGCGACGGATCCGGCGATCGACGCCGAAGTCGTGGCACTGGGTTACCAGTTTTGCCGCGAACTGGGGCTGCAAGGCGTAAAGGTGGAGATCAACTCCGTTGGTAATCCGGCTAGCCGGGCGGCCTATCGTGAGAAGTTGCTTGCGTTCCTGCTGCCGATGAAGGACAGCTTGTGCAAAGACTGCCAAGCTCGGATGGAACGCAATCCACTGCGCGTGCTCGACTGCAAGAACGATCAGGACAAGTTCGTTGGCGCACCTTCCATTCTGGATAGCTTAGATGAGGAATGTACTTCACATTTCGCGAAAGTGCAGGAGCTGCTGAGTGCGATGGAGGTCGATTATGTGATCAATCCTCGTCTCGTCCGCGGATTGGACTACTATACGCACACTGCGTTTGAATATAAGGCTCAAGGCATCGGTGCGATCGATACGATCGGCGGCGGCGGACGTTATAACGGACTGGTGGCTGAGGTGGGCGGCCCGGATCAGCCGGGCATCGGGTTCGGAATGGGACTCGAACGGATTGCATTGATTCTGGAGAAGCAGGAGATCGAAGTCGGCGCCGTCAAGCCGCTTGACGTATATCTCATCGCCTTAGGCGAAGCGGCGGATAAGGAAATTACGACCCAGCTGTTTAAGCTGCGGCAAGCGGGAATCTCCGCCGAACGCGATTACCTGGGCCGGAAGATGAAAGCGCAGATGAAATCCGCCGACCGGATGCAGGCGCGCTACACCGCGATTCTCGGCGACGATGAGCTGGAACGCGGAGAAATCGCGCTGAAGTCAATGGAAAACGGCGAGCAGCGCACAGTGAAGTTAAGCGAACTGATTCAAGAGCTAAAATAACCAAAACTATAAACAAAACGAAAACGCGAAAAGGGGAGTTACGATGAAACGAACGCATCAATGCGGGACACTGAGTACCGCGAACATCGGAGAAACCGTTACATTAAACGGCTGGGTGCAAACCCGCCGCGACTTGGGGGGCGTCCTGTTCATCGATCTGCGTGATCGCAGCGGTATCGTACAGATTGTCTTTAATCCGGCTTATTCCGGTGAAGCGCTGCAAATCGCCGACCGGGTGCGCAGCGAATACGTGCTGGCCGTCACGGGGAAAGTCGTAGCCCGGGACGCCGAAACGGTCAATCCGAATCTGCCAACCGGTGACATCGAAGTGCAAATTACGGAAATTGAAGTGTTGAATGCAGCGAAAACGCCGCCGTTCTTCATTGAAGACGGCGTCGAAGTCGATGAATCGCTGCGCTTGAAATACCGTTACCTCGACCTGCGCCGTCCGGAAATGCAGCAAACGCTGTGGCTGCGCTCCAAAGCGGCTAAGGTGTTCCGCGATTTCCTTGACGGAGAAGGATTTATTGAAGTAGAAACTCCGATCCTGACCAAGAGCTCGCCGGAAGGCGCGCGCGATTATCTTGTGCCGAGCCGCGTGCATCCGGGCGAATTTTTCGCTCTCCCGCAATCGCCTCAGCTTTACAAGCAACTGCTCATGGTCAGCGGAATCGAACGCTACTACCAAATCGCCCGTTGCTTCCGCGACGAGGATTTGCGTGCTGACCGCCAGCCGGAATTTACGCAGGTCGACATTGAGACTTCGTTCCTGTCGCGCGACGAACTGCTGGAGATGATGGAGAAGCTAGTGGTGCGTCTGTTCAAGGAAACAAAGGGAATCGATATTCCTACGCCGTTCCAGCGCCTGAGCTATGCCGATGCGATGGATAAGTACGGCTCGGATAAGCCGGATCTCAGATTCGGCCTGGAGCTCGTGAATGTTAGCGACCTGGTTGCTACAAGCGGCGTCAAGGTGTTCGCCTCCGTTATCGAGAAGGGCGGCGAAGTGAAAGTCCTGAACGCCAAAGGTTGCGGGACATGGAGCCGGAAGGATATCGACGATCTTGGACCTTATGCGGCCCGTTACGGCGCGAAGGGTCTCGCCTGGATTCAAGTGAAGGAAGGCGAATTCCGCGGTCCGATCGTGAAGTTCTTTACGGAACAGGAAATCGAAGCGATCAAGGAACGCACCGGCGCGGAAGAAGGCGACCTGCTGTTGTTCTCCGCGGATAGTAAAAAGGTTGTCGCGGACGTTCTCGGTGCGTTGCGCCTGAAAATCGGCCGCGATCTCGGCTTGATCGACGACAGCGTCTATAAATTTGCTTGGGTGGTCGACTTCCCGTTGCTGGGCTGGGACGAGGAGCAAAAACGTTATATCGCCGAGCATCATCCGTTCACCCGCCCGCGTGAGGAGGATCTGCCTCTATTTGACACGGACCCGGGCAAAATCCTCGCTCAAGCTTACGACCTCGTGCTGAACGGCTACGAAGTTGGTGGCGGCTCGATGCGGATTTACAAACGCGATGTGCAGGAGAAGATGTTTAAAGCAATCGGCTTGTCGCAAGAGGAAGCCCAAGACAAATTTGGCTATCTGATGGACGCGTTCGAATACGGCACACCGCCGCACGGCGGAATTGCCTTCGGCTTCGACCGCTTGGTGATGCTGCTGACGGGCCGTTCCAACCTGCGCGAAACGATCGCTTTCCCGAAAACGGCCAGCGCGACGGATTTGCTTATGAACGCTCCTTCCGAAGTCGACGGATCGCAGCTTGATCAACTCCATATCAAGGTCGCGCCGAAGTTGGCGGAAGCGAAGAAGTAGAATTGGGCGTTTGAAGAACGAGCTATAAATTGGAAAAGACTCTCCTGTTGGAGAGTCTTTTGTTTTA
>NZ_JADCNN020000033.1:0-37528 GCF_014947195.2 Paenibacillus rhizolycopersici
TTTTTTGGCGTCGATAGGATGACCCGTCGTCTGACATCCTACCCCTATCTCGCCCGCTGGCCATCTCGCCAACATCCCAACTGCCATTCCGCCTGCTGGCCAACCCTAATCCATTAGCCAACCCCATTTCCACTTGCCCATTGCACGGGGAGCTCACCGTATTCGCACAACCCCAGGCTAACGCTTGCCAGAACGCTTATTGGCGCTAAACAAGGGAGATTTCATTTCTAACGCTTGCCAGCGAGCTTATTTGGGTAGAATCGCCTCTTTTAAGAGGAGAAACAGGCAAATAAGCTCTCTCATAAGCGCTAGATTCTGAAATCCCCTATTTTGGGACAAATAGCGTTGCTGACAAGCGTTAGAGTTTCGGCTCGCTGCTTTCCCCGAGTTCCCTCACTGATGCTCCTGGGCCGCTTCCTCCCACGCCATCATGGCGGAGGGGAAGAGCTCGATGGCACGGGGGAACACGCCGTGAAGGTAGGCGATCAGCAAGCCGTAGTTGACGATCGGGACGCCGGCCGCTTGGGCTTCGCCTAGGCGATGCAGCATCGCGCGGCGGTTGAGCATGCAGGCGCCGCAATGCACGATCATTGCGTAGCGGGCCAGGTCCGGCGGGTAGGAGTAGCCGGAGACATGCTCGATGTGCAGCTGCTTGCCTGTGGCCTGGCGTAACCAGCGTGGGATTTTGACAGTGCCGATGTCGTCGGATTGTTGATGGTGCGTACAGGCCTCTGCGATCAGGACACGATCCCCGTCCTTGAGCCGATCAATGGCCCGTGCGCCCCGGACCAGCTCATTTAAGTCGCCTTTATGCCGGGCGAACAGGATGGAGAACGAGGTCAGGGGCACGTCCCTCGGCGTGTCGGCGGCAACCTTGAGGAAGACCTGCGAGTCAGTGACGACGAGCCGCGGCCTCGTTCCGAGCCGCTCCAGCGTCGCCCTGAGCTCGTGCTCCTTCGTCACGACGGCGATGGCGTCGCTCTCGAGCAGGTCGCGGATCGTCTGCTGCTGCGGCAGAATCAGCCGGCCCTTGGGCGCGGCTTTGTCAATCGGCACGACCAGCACGACGAGATCGCCCGGCGCGACAAGGCCGCCGACGAGCCGGAAGCGCTCCTCCTCGTGCGGAAGGGCCGCCACGATCGCCCGCTTCAGCTCGGGGATACCGCGGCCGTCCAGGGCGCTGAACGCCACGCATTCCGGCAGGCCCAGCTGCGCCTTCGTATCAACAAGCGCAGCCCCCGCGTCTGCATCCAAGAGCGCATCGACCTTGTTCAGCACGCCCACAACCGGGATGTTCCGCTGCCTCAACTCGGCCAGCAGCTCCCGGTAAAAGTCGTCGGGCCCCGTCATAGCGTCGATCACCAACAAGGCTAGGTCGGTACGGTGGATCAGCTCCCGCGTTTTTTGCTTCCGCAGCTCGCCCAGCGTTCCTTCGTCGTCCAGACCCGCGGTGTCGATCAGCACCACCGGCCCCAAAGGTAGCAGCTCCATCGCTTTGTACACTGGATCGGTGGTCGTCCCCCGCACCGGCGAGACCACGGCGATCTCCTGCCCGGTCAAAGCGTTGACCACGCTCGATTTCCCCACATTCGTCCGGCCGAAAACGGCGATATGCGTCCGCTCTCCGCGCGGCGTTGCGTTTAGGCTCATCTCGCGTTCCCCCTTCTATTCGCCGGGGATGCCCGGCTTCGTCACTTGCAGCGGATTCAGGATGGCGGCGGCGCGCTCGGCGGTGAGCCAGCCGCCGTCGACGGCGACATGCTCCACCGACAGCCCCTCGCGCCGGGCAATCCCGGCAATCTCGGCGGCCGCCTCGTAGCCGAGATGCGGAACCAGCGCGGTGGCCAGCACGGTGGAGCGCCGCAGATGCTCGCGGCAGGCCGTCTCGTTGACGGCGATGCCGCGAATGCAGCGTTGCTCGAACAGCGGAACGGCCCGCCCCAGGATCTCGAGCGATTCCAGCAGGGAATCGGCGATCAGCGGGCCAAACGCGTTCAGTTCGAGCTGGCCGCCGGCGGCGGCCCAAGTGATCGCGGCGTCGTTCGCGATCACCCGCATGGCCGTCTGGCCGGCCATTTCCGCCATGACCGGGTTCACTTTACCCGGCATGATCGACGAGCCGGCCTGGACGGCGGGCAACGTGTATTCGCCGATGCCCCCGGCGGGGCCGGACGCCAGCAACCGCAGGTCGCCGGCGATCTTCAACAGCGTCACGGCTGCCGCTTTCAGCAGTCCGGAGACTTCGACGAAGACGTCCATGTTCTGCGTCCCGTCCATAGGAAATTCGCTGCGCGCCAGGCCGAGCCCGGTCAACTCCTGCAGCGTGTCGGTCACCTGGAAGACGTAGGCCTTGGGCGCGTCCAACCCGGTGCCGATCGCCGTGCCGCCGAGATGAATCTCGCGTAGCCGCTCCTCGGCTTTGTACAACCGCCACCGGTCGCGGGCGACCGCTTTGGCGTAAGCGCCAAACCCCTGACCGGCCATCATCGGCAGGGCATCCATCAGCTGCGTGCGCCCCAACTTCATCACGTCAGCGAATTCCTGCTCCTTCTCCTGCAGCGCCTCCTGCAGGGAGGCATAAGCTTCGCTGAGCGGGCGCAGCAGCCGGATCGCCGCAATCCGCAGCGCCGTAGGGTACACGTCGTTGGTCGATTGGCAGCGGTTAACGTGGTCTAGGGGATGGACGAGCTGATAGTCACCCTTGGACCCGCCAAGCCGTTCGATCGCTAGGTTGGCGACCACCTCGTTGACGTTCATATGAGTGGATGTCCCCGCGCCGCCTTGCAAGGCATCGACGACAAACTGATCCGCCAAGGCACCGCCGATAATCTCGTCGCACGCCGACCCAATCGCCCCTGCTACCTCTGCGGGGATCAAGCCCAGCTTGCGGTTGACCTGCGCAGCCGCTTTCTTGACCACAGCGATCGCTTCGATCAGCCGGGGATGAGCCGGACGCCCGCTGACCGGAAAATTCTCCATCGCCCGCGCCGTATGAATGCCGTAGTAGACCTCTGCCGGGAGATCCTTGCTCCCTAGCGTATCGGTCTCTCGGCGGTATTTTTCATGCGAATCGGGACCTCTCGAAAATGCAGGACTCATACTAATTCGCCTCCAACTACGGATGTAAATCTCTTCCACTTCATCGTAGTTGAAAGCGGTTCCGAACAACAGTAAAGAAGATCACGTTATTGGCCGAAAGGAACTTGTTCTAAAGCCGATTTTTCGTCCATAAGCTAGGGATATGAAGGAGGGGTACATGCCATGGTCGAACCAAATAAAGCTAAGCATCAGGAGCTTCATCTGTTAAACCGCAAGCTGCTGGACATTTCGGGAGTTCTCAATGTGGAAAGTTTCGACAGCGAGGAGTTCTTGCTACAGACCGAGCTTGGGCATTTGACGATACGCGGGCAGAATTTACATATCAAAAACCTGAACCTGGAGCAGGGGCTGGTCAGCATTGAGGGTTTAGTGAACTCGCTTTCGTATTTGGATCCGGGATCGAATTCGTCCGGTAAGGGCCTGCTCGGCAAGTTGTTCCGATGAATTTGGAGACGCAATGGGCGACCCTGCTCTGGATGCTGGCCTCCGGGGGGATCATGGGCATCGCCTTTGACAGCTATCGTGTCGTCTCGGGACAACTCCGGTTTCCCCGCTGGAGCGTCCATACCCTCGATTTGCTCTATTGGTTGGCTGCTGCTTTGTTCGTTTTCCGCACGTTGTACCACAGCAACCATGGGGAACTTCGGTTCTATGTTTTCTTAGGCCTGTTTCTAGGCATTTGGATTTATTTTTTGTTCCTCAGTGTTATCACGGAGCGTTTTGTGTTAATGTTAATGAGGATAGTTAACTCTATTTATCGCTTTATCATACGTATGATCGGGATTTTTATCATCGCTCCGTTACGATGGCTGGTCAAAGTGGTCCGTATCTTGCTCGGATTCATTTGGATCGTGCTGCTGTTCATGGGCCGGGTGACCTTGTTGCCGATTTGGAGGTTGTTTGTATGGGCATTAAGACCTATATGGACAAGGCTTCGGGTTCCGCAAGGATGGGACAAGATCCGGCGCTGGGCTGCTGTGTGGTGGGAGCGAGTTTTGCGTCTATTACGCTGGTTTAACAAGGAATAAATGCTGGGAGGTGCCCTGATGCGCGAAGTGTCCACAAATCCGAAAACATCGAACCCAAGTCAGTCCTCCGGAAACGGATCTGCTTTCGCGAAGCGCAGGCTGCGGCTCTGGATGGGATTCATGGTCTTGTTCTTAGGCTGGGCCGGGTACACGTTTATTTCCCAAGCTGGGGACATTGGCGGCAAATCACAGCAACTGGCGGAACGGCAAGCCGCCAAGACGACCAGTGAGCAGAACTTGAACCAGCTCAAATATGAAATTAACCGACTGAACGACCCCGAGTACATCGGACAAATTGCCATGAAGAAATATGGTCTATACAAACCGGGCGAGATCCCGGTCCGGGTATCCGAGTCTGAAGCCGGAAATGACTGACCCCATGCGGGTTGACGGGACATCCGTCTGTTGACCTTGTATCAGTCATTCGGTATAATCAAATCACCGCAGTCATGATTTCGAGGCCTGGCTGTATATTTTTAAGGGAGGATCATTTTATTTTATGGCAATTGAAGTGGGCACCAAGTTAGAAGGAAAAGTGACAGGCATCACGCATTTCGGAGCATTTGTGGATCTGTCAGGAGGTGTCACGGGTCTCGTTCACATTTCGGAGATCGCCGACAATTACGTGAAAGACGTCAACGATCATCTGAAGATCGGCGATACGGTTACCGTCAAGGTAATTAACGTCGATAAGGACGGCAAGATCGGACTTTCCATCAAGCAGGCTGTTGACAAACCGGCCGAAGCCAGACCGCCTCGCGCACCGAGACCGGACCGGCCAAGCGGAAGAGACGGAGACCGTCCGGGCGGCGGATTTAACCGAGACCGGGGAGGACGTTCTTTCAAGCCCCCAGCCAACAAAGCTTCTTTTGAGGACAAAGTTTCTCGTTTCCTGAAGGATAGCGAGGAGCGCATTTCTTCGCTCAAGAAGAATACGGAAGGCAAACGCGGAGGACGCGGAGCCAAACGAATGTAATCCCTGAAAATGAATAATCAAACCCACCGTAGGCGGTTCGCTCGCCTGCGGTTTTTTGTTTTGTTTAGCGACTGAAAAAGTTAATGAAATCTTCAAAAGATGACTTTTTGAACTTTCTCTGAAGCATCTTTTGTCGCCTCCGGGCTTTTTGCCGACAGGTTCTTACGGTTTTTTACGAGGAGCGCCTCCGTACGGCCGTCTTTCGCTAACAACGCCCGTGATCTTCGATGCGAACATAAAAACCCCTAACGTGCCCCATCGCTATGGGGGGCATGCATTCGCGCCCTGTCGGCGTCCCCTCTCAATTTGTCGGAAATTTCTTTGGCCCCTGCTCCGGTATCTGACAAACTTTCCGGTTCTAGCCTCCTATAATGGGACATACCTTACTAATTTGGAAAAGGCGGTGCCAGGATGTTGAATAAGTGGAATGTCACCCTGTTTCCAGGGATGAGAAAGGCGAAGTCATGGGACAAGGGATCGTGGCGGAGCCTATTGCTGGACCAACCGGTCATCCGGCGGGCCGGGCGGCTGTTCGCGGTTAACAAATGGAACGGATTGCTCCTCGTGATGAGCTTCCTGCTGGGGCGTGCGACAATATTGGACGAGCTGGCCCCGTTTGCGGTCGCATTCTTCGCGGTCATCCTGTTTATGCGGCGAGACATCGCCTGGATCGCAAGCGCGGTGATGGTGGCAGGAGCGATGTTGACGCCGGATGCGCATCTCCATGCCGTGGAGATTGCCGTGGAGCTGCTGATCTTCTATTTGCTGCAAAAGGGGCTGGAGACGTTTGAACGGGCGGATCTCTCCTATGCTCCGATTATGGTGTTCACGAGCACGTTTTTCGTTGGGATGTTCGGGGCAGTGATCGGCCCTTCGCTGACTTGGTACGCGTTGGCGATGACCGTCATGGACGCGCTGCTGAGCTTTGTCTTAACCTTGGTATTCATTCAAGCGATCCCGGTGTTTACATACCGGAAGAAGCATTACCAGCTGCGCGGTGAAGAAATTTTATGCCTGGTTATCCTGCTGGCTTCGGTTATGACCGGAACGGTCGGGTGGGAGATTCAAGGGTTATCGGCTGAGCATGTGCTGTCGAGATACCTGATCCTGCTGTTTGCTTTAGCGGGCGGTGCACCATTGGGGGCATCGGTTGGCGTGATTACCGGATTGATCCTCAGCCTGGCGGACACGTCAGCCCTCTACCAAATGAGTTTGCTGGCGTTCTCTGGGATGCTAGCCGGGATGCTTCGGGAAGGGCGCAAATGGGCGGTGGGCTTCGGGATGCTGCTGGGCTCGTCCATTCTGTCGATCTACATCGCGGGTCCGGCGGACGTGATGTCCTCCACTTGGGAGAGCTGCGCTGCAGTTCTACTCTTTCTGTTGACTCCCAAAAAAACGGTCCAAGTCATTGCCAAATACGTACCCGGCACGCAGGAGCATGCCAAGACACAACATGAATATGCCAAACGGGTTCGTGACATTACGGCCGGTCGGGTGGCGCAGTTCTCCCAAGTCTTCAAGCAACTGGCGCGCAGCTTCGGACAGGTGTCCAGCACCGGGGAAATCGCTAAGCGCGGCGAGGAGATCGACCATTTCATGAACGCGGTAACTGAAGGCGCTTGCGCAACCTGCTTCCGTAAGAACACATGCTGGGATGGGCGATTCTATCAAACGTACAAACTGATGACGGAGATGATGACGGCGATCGAGGAGAAGCCGGACATCACCGTAAGTGAGTTCCCTGCAAGGTGGGGCAAGCTATGCTCGAAAACCGACCAGGTGCTGGACATTATGAAGCACGAATACGATCTGTATCAACATGATATGCATTGGAAACGGCAAATCTACGACAGCCGCCAGCTGGTGGCTGAGCAGCTATCAGGCGTCTCGCAAGTCATGGAGGACCTGGCCCGGGAAATCCAGCGCGAAGGACAAGCCATGTACAAGCAGGAGGAACAAATCCGCGAGGCATTAGAGAAAATGGGCTTGTCCATCCATAGCATCGACATCGTCAATCTGGATCACGGGAATGTGGAGATTGAAATCGTGCATGCGTACACTCGAGGTTTTGACGAATGCCGGAAGATTATCGCCCCGCTTCTGTCGGATATTTTGGGCGAGCATATCGCCGTCATGAACGAAACGCTGCATGGCGGCAAAGAGGGCCTGTCGACCGTATCCTTTGGCTCCGCCAAGGCGTTTGAAATCACGACGGGGGTCGCTGGCACCGCCAAAGGCGGGGACATGCTCTCGGGCGACAGCTTCAGCGCCAAGGAGCTTGGCAACGGCACGTTTGCCGTGGCGATCAGCGATGGTATGGGCAACGGGGAGCGGGCGCGGCTCGAGAGCAGCACGGCGCTGAACATTCTTGAGCAACTGCTGCAATCCGGCATGGAGGAGACCCTTGCGATCAAATCGGTTAACTCGATATTGATGCTGCGTTCGCCGGATGAGGTGTATGCAACGGTCGACATGGCGCTGATCGATCAGTATACTGCGCGAACGACGTTTATGAAGATCGGCTCTTCGCCAAGCTTCATCAAACGAGGCCAGGAGGTCATCCCGGTCACGGCCAGCAATCTGCCGATTGGCATCATCCAAGATATCGAGGTTGATCTGGTGTCCGTCCAACTGTATCCGGGGGATACGCTCATCATGATGACGGATGGCATTTATGATGCGCCGGGACCCGCGGTTAACAAAGAACTGTGGATCAAGCGTCTGATTCAGGAGATCCAGGCGGAGGAGCCGCAAGAAATCGCGGATTGCCTGCTGGAGTCGGTGATCCGGTATCAGAAGAACGTCATCCACGACGATATGACGGTGGTCGTCGCCAACGTTGACCACCTGCGTCCCGAGTGGTCCACGCTGCACATCCCCGGCATCAGCCGCCTGGAGCGACCGCGAACGGTGAGTTAGTAGAGAACTTGAGGTGAGAGCCTCAGGTTCTTTTTTTGCGTAAAATTCTTGTTTTGCCTGAACCGGGGGGGAGCACGTTATAATAGGAGGAGAGAAAGGGGCGTGAGAATTTGGATTACCGCGTGGACATTGCATTTGAACCCCGGTACGAGCTGCTCAGTAGTCTACATACGATGATATGCCGCAAATCGCATAAGAAGATCGACCTGGCCCCGGCCTGGGTGAAGGACACCCTAAAGCAGGTCACACCAGATCTCGGCTCCGTTCTTGGCGATATGGAAGTTGACGGCGATTGGAAAACTACATATTTGCTCTCCTATCTATCCCCGGAGGGGTCTTCATCCGAGGAATTTCTGGCCTGGCTGGAAGCGAAGACGCCGGGGGATCTGTATGAGTTGATGGCGGAGTACACCCAACAGTTTCCGAAGGATATGGGGCAGTTTCGTTCCCGCACTTTGAAGGTGTTAACCGACTGGCACGACCAGTATTTCCGTAAGCTAGAGCCGGGGGTGATCGGCGCTTTGCGTTCCGAAGCGGAGGAGCGGAAGGCCGAGCTGGCTATCGTTGAACCGGCGTCATTCATTGAACGAACGACGAACGGGTTGACGTTTATGCCAAAGGAGGGATTAGAGAAGCTGCTACTGATCCCGCAATACCATTTTCAACCGATGAACGTCATTTATCACTTTGGTAAAATCACGATATGCCATTATTCGGCTCGGATCTATCTGGGCGGCGAGACGGATTTTCCTCCTCATGAATACCGTATGATCCGGGCGCTGGCTGAACAGAGCCGGTTAAAAATCCTGCGTTATTTGAGCGGCGGTCCCCGAACGTTCACGGAAATCGTCCGTCATTTGAAGCTGTCTAAGGGGATCACACATGATCATGTGTCTAAACTCCGCAGTGGGGGCTTCCTTAGAGCCCATTTCGACGGGGAAACGGTGTCCGAATACAGCTTGCGACCCGAAATGCTGGACGTGATACATCGGAAACTGGTTGATTATATCGTTAACGTAAACTTATAAGCGTCAGAGATGTCTGGCAAAGACGATTTCGCACCGTGTGAACGGCGGCGGGGTCGTTTTTTTTATGGTGTCATGATTGTTTAATTCTCTGAATAAAGAAAGATTAATAAGTTCTCTATTTACAGAACAGGTACCCTTTCGTATAATAGGAGCATTAAATACAACTTATCTCATCGGAATTAACGTCTATTGTAAGGTTTCGCCTAAAAAAAGGCAAATCGGAGGGAGAGAGTGAAACTAATGAAGAGAAATCGAATGACCGCATTGATGACTTTATTATTGTCCGGGGCTTTGGTATTGGCCGCCTGCGGCGGGAACGGAGGCAACAACACCTCGCAGGGAGGGGAATCGGCATCGGCACAGTCTGGGAACGGCCAGAATACAGCCGAGGGGAGCAACACCAACTCGGCGGCAGGGAGTGTGCTGGAGTTCACTCCAGCCAGTGATATGTCTAAATTGCCAGCGGTCGCTAAAGGACGCACGGATACCATTATCGTTGGCTTGACCGACCCGAGCGGCGCGTTCACGCCATATTTCCAACAGAGTGGATATGATGGCAACGTATCGTCGCTGCTGTATACCCCTCTAGTGACGGTGGATGACAAAGGGTTGCCTACGCCGGGCCTCGCCGAAAGCTGGGAGGTTTCTGAGGATCAGCTGACGTATACGTACCATTTGCGCAAGGACTTGAAGTTCAGCGACGGTTCGCCAATGACCGCGGACGACGTGGCTTTCACCTGGACGCTGCTCCACGACAAAGCTTACGATGGGGACTCTCAGATCCCAACGCTACATATTGTTGGCGGCGAGGCTTATAAGGAAGGGAAGGCTAGCAGTATCTCCGGCATCTCTGTTAAAGATCCGCAGACCGTATCGGTAACGCTCGAGCAGCCGAACGCGACGGCGCTGGTGCTGCTCGGCAGTGACGTCTTGTCTAAAGCATACTACGGTAAGGATTACAAGTACGGGCAACTCGACTACATTAAGAAGTTGCACGAGAAGCCGGTTGGCAACGGACCGTACGTGTTGGATAAATTCATTCCGGGGCAAGAGGTGCGTTACGTCGCCAATCCGTATTACTATGCAGGCAAACCGAAAACCGAGAAGTTTATTTATAAAACATCCGAAGGCGACGTCTGGCAGTACCTGGAGACGGGCGAAGTGGATTACGCTTCCTTCAGCGCGACGACCGAGAACATCGATAAGCTGAAAAGCATGGGCTTCGTCAATATCCTGCCCTACACGCCAAGCACCTACGGTTATCTGCAATTGAATTTGGAGCATGAAGCGCTTAAGGATAAGAGCGTCCGCCAAGCGCTGACTTATGGCCTGGACCGCCAAAGCATCTATGTCGAAGCGAACCAGGGCGCCGGGGAGGTCGCCAATATTCCGGCTTCGCCGATCTCCTGGGCCTACACGGAAGAAGGAATCAACAAATATGACTATGATCCGGACAAAGCCAATCAACTACTGGACGAAGCCGGTTGGGCTAAAGGTTCGGACGGTATCCGCGAGAAGGACGGCAAGAAGTTGACCATCCATTTCCTCGGCTCCAAAAACGCACAGATCGATGTTTTTATCGCCGTTGCCACAGAGAACTTCGCCGCAATCGGCGTCGACTTCCAGCCGGAGGTGTTCGCAGACTTCAACGCGTTGGTCTCCAAGGTAGAGGGCGGCGACTACGATATGGCTTCCTTCTCCACGCCGATGTTGGCCGACCCTTCGGACGGCGTATTGCAGTTCGTTGACGGGGAAATCAAGGGTTACGACAATCCGAAGGTGAAGGAACTATATGAAAAAGCGCTAAGCACCAGCGATATTGAACAACGTAAGGCGACCTATCAAGAGCTGTTCCAACTGTTAAACGACGAACTGCCGATCATCTTCACCAACTACAAGAAGACGGTATATGCTTATAACGGACGCATCCAGAATCTGTCAGTCAGCCCGTTCACCGGCCTGTCTTCCAGTTTGCCGAACTGGACACTAGAGTAGAATCTTCATTTTCGAAAAATCAGCCGTTCCCCTCGCGTGCCCTGCATGCGGGGGGACGGCTTGTCTAAGGAGTGCGACGAGATGAGTGCTTATATCACCAAGCGATTGATCTATATGGCGGCGATCCTGCTGGCTGCCTCGCTCCTGATCTTCTGCTTGTACGCATTGACGCCGGGCGACTTCATCAGTGGAAACATCAAGCTGACGCCGGAACGCAAGGCCGAGCTGCGGGAGATCTACGGCTTGAATAAGCCGGTGCTGGAACGGTACGCCGTTTGGATTAAAAATGCGTTTCACGGCGATTTTGGCTATTCGCTGGCTCAACAGAAGCCGGTGTTAGCTTTGTTCAACGATTATATCTGGAACTCGTTCCTGCTGGCCGCGGTATCGACGTTCCTCACCTGGTTTATCGCTGTCATCATCGGCGTAATTTCTGCCTACAAGCAATATTCCTGGTTCGACACGCTGGTGCTGGTGCTGATCTTCGCTGCCATGTCGTTGCCGTCCTTTTTCATCGGCTTGTTCCTGATCAAGATCCTGGCTGTTGATTTCAAATGGCTGCCGCCGGGCGGGATGATTACAACGGGGAGCAACGCCACCGGGTTGGCCTACGTGAAGGAGGTCATTCACCATATGACCTTGCCGGTGATCGTCATGACCATTCTCGGCGTTGGCTCGCTGACCCGTTATTTCCGGACCAACATGATCGACGTGATCAAGCAGGATTATATTCGAACGGCCCGCGCTAAGGGGCTGAAGGAGAGTAAAGTGCTCTACCGCCATGCGTTGCGAAACGCGTTGCTTCCGGCGATCACGCTGGTGGGCTTTGAGCTGCCCGCGTTATTTGGCGGTTCGTTGATCATCGAGAAGATCTTTAACTGGCCGGGGATTGGGCAGCTGTATATGTCCTCTTTTTCCGTTCGAGATTACCCGTTGTTGATGGGATTCACGATGCTAATTGCGATCTTGACCGTGATTGGAACGCTGTTGTCGGATTTGCTGTACCAAATCGCCGACCCGCGCGTCCGGTTGTAATAGGGGGCAGAAATAAATGAATTCTTCGATATCAGGGAAGCTGTCGCAGCCGGGCCAAGCGGCCGTACCTTCGGCTGCAGCCAAGAAGCCGTCGCTTTGGCGGCAGTCGCTGCGCCGGCTATTTCGCAATAAACTTGCTATGTTGGGATTTGTAGTAGTGGTCTTCATGTTTCTTGCCTGCTTCTTGGGGCCGGTGTTCTCGCCCTATACGGATAACAAAATCCAAATGTCACTGATGAACAAACCGCCGAGCTGGCAGCATTGGCTAGGCACCGACAAGCTGGGACGTGACGTATTGACCCGAGTACTACAGGCGGGGCGTATCTCGTTGACGGTAGGCTTGGCCTCGATGGTGTTGTCCGTCTTCTTGGGTACACTTCTTGGCGCAATCGCCGGATATTACCGTGGGATCGTGGACCAAGTCATCATGCGGCTTGCCGATTTGCTATTAACGATTCCCGGGCTGCCGCTGCTGTTTATCTCCGGCGCTCTGCTGTCGGAGTGGAAGGTACCAACCGACTACCGCATGTACATCGTCATGCTCATGCTTAGCTTGGTGAACTGGCCGGGATTGGCGAGGATGATCCGCGGGCAGATGCTTAGCCTGCGGGAGCGAGAGTTCATGCAGGCGGCTGTGGTACTTGGGCTGCGCGACCGGCGCAAACTGGTTCATCACTTGCTGCCAAACCTCGTTCCTCTAATTATCGTGATGGCCACTTTGAATATTGGCGGGGCGATTTTAAGTGAATCAGTGCTCAGCTTCTTCGGACTCGGTGTCATGCCGCCGACGCCGACCTGGGGCAATATGATTGACGCCGCCAACAATATGATCGACTTTCAGGAGCATCCTTGGTTATGGATTCCGCCGGGATTGTCCATTTTCGCTACCGTTATCGCCATTAACTTGTTCGGCGACGGCCTGCGTGACGTGCTGGACCCCAAAATGAACAGGTAGGTGAAGAAACGATGTCGACTTTGCTGGAGATAGACCGGCTGAGCACGCATTTCAAAACAGAAGAGGGACGGATCAAAGCGGTTGACGAAGTGAGCCTGCGGATTAAGCCCGGGGAAACGGTTTGTATCGTTGGGGAGTCGGGCTGCGGCAAAAGCGTAACCGCAATGTCGATCATGGGATTGCTGCAAAGCGGCCCTGGGGTGGAGATCGGCGGGCAAATCCAATTTGGAGATACCGAATTGTTATCCTTAGATAAAAACCATCTGCGCGCCATTCGCGGCCATGAAATCGCGATGATTTTTCAGGAACCCATGTCTTCGCTGAATCCGGTGCTGACGATCGGGGAACAGTTGATTGAGCCGATGGGGCTTCACTTGAAGTTGAGCAAGAAGGAGGCCCGCAAACGCGCTTTAGAATTGATCGAGCAGGTAGGAATCTCCCGGCCGGAGCAGATCATGAAGAGTTATCCGCACGAGCTAAGCGGCGGGATGCTGCAGCGGATTATGATCGCCATTGCGATCTCCTGCCAGCCGAAACTGCTGATCGCGGACGAACCAACCACCGCGCTCGACGTAACGATTCAGGCGCAGATCCTCGATATGCTGCGGCAAATCAAGGCGGAATCGGATATGTCGATTCTGCTGATCACCCATGATCTTGGCGTCGTCGCCGAAATGGCCGATTACGTCGTGGTGATGTATGCCGGTAAAGTCGTTGAGGAGGGGGAAGTGACCGCTCTGTTCGAATCGCCGAAGCATCCTTACACGCAAGGTTTGTTGAAATCGAAGCCAGTGCTGGGCCAGCGTCAGGGTGAATTGTTCTCGATCCCGGGACAAGTGCCGAATCTGCTGGAATTGCAGCCTTCGTGTTATTTCCAGGACCGCTGCGCGCATTGTATGGAGATTTGCCGGACGAATGAGCCGGCGTTGAAGTCGGTAGGAGGCGGTCAGAAAGCAGCTTGCTGGCTGTATGAGGAGGAGAAACGCCATGGGTGAGCCGCTGCTTACAGTACGGCATTTGAAGAAATATTTTCCGGTCAAGACGGGGCTCTTGCAACGGACAACGGGACAGGTGAAAGCGGTAGACGACATCAGCCTCACGATTCAGCCCGGGGAAACCTTTGGTTTGGTTGGGGAATCGGGCAGCGGTAAGAGTACGGTCGGCCGCAGCATCGTCCGCTTGACGGAGAAAACGGACGGCGACATCCTGTTCAAAGGCACGGATCTTTACACGTTACCGGAGGAAGAACTGCGCCGCTTGAGACCGAAGCTGCAAATGATTTTTCAGGATCCTTATGGTTCCTTGAATCCCCGGATTCGGGTTGGTGACGCGATCGGCGAAGCTTTGCTTGATCATGGGTTGCTGCCGAAGGGGGAGATTCGTGACCGGGTGCAGGAGGTGCTGGCTTCGTGCGGGTTATCCTCCTATCATATCGATCGTTACCCGCACGAGTTCTCCGGCGGGCAGCGCCAACGGATTGGGATCGCGCGGGCGCTGATTCTGAATCCCGAGCTGATGATCGCTGACGAACCGGTGTCCGCATTGGATGTGTCCATTCAGGCGCAGATCATCAACCTGTTTCGCAAGTTGCAGGAGACACGTGGGTTAACGTATCTGTTTATCTCCCATGATTTGAGCGTGGTGGAGCAGCTTTGCACACAGGTTGGGGTCATGTATTTGGGCGGGATGGTCGAAATGGCCTCGCGGGACGAGTTGTTCGGACATCCGCTTCATCCTTATACCAAGGCATTGCTGTCGGCTGTGCCCCTGCCGATTCCTCGCCTGAAGCGGGAGCGGATTATTCTGAAAGGGGACATTCCGAGCCCGGCCAATCCGCCTTCCGGCTGCAAGTTTCATACCCGATGTCCGTTCGCCACGGCCGAGTGCAAGCAGCGGGTACCGGAATTCCGTGACGTTGGCGGAGGGCATTACGTCGCGTGCCATTTCGTATAAGTGTAGAGCTATGAAGGGAGGACTTCGGAATGATGACGGCACCAAGCGTCAGCTTACCGCAGCCTTATGCGCTTCGCCTGGAGACGATTCGGGCGAAGGGAATGGAAGAGAATGCGGCCTTGGAGTTGCTGGAGCGGAACAGTGCGGCGGAATGGCAGGAGAGAATTAATCCGGAGCTGCAGTGGGACGGATTTGCCGAGTATGTCCGGGAGCATGTTGACGAGGTTAAACAGGCTTATCTTGAGGGTTACCGGTTTAAATTCATGACCGTCGGAGGCTTGCGCAGCTTGCTGCAGATCAAATTTGGGTTACAGGCCGGTCTGGATTACGTGTATGACGAGAATAATCACGGTTTCTCCGGCGTGAAGCTGAAGGAAGCAGACTATCGGAGCCTGCGAATGCTGTCCCCTGATTACTGGGAGATCCGGATCGATCAGAAGGACTCGGACCGCGGGTTGCTGGAGCTGCGAATCGAGCATAAATATGGGGATTAATTCTTAATCCTATTCTATCGAACTTAAGGCGCGCGTCTTGGGTTCCTTTTTTTTATAGGGGAGGTTGTCCTAAAACTGGTTTGAACTCAATCCTCGCTGGAAATGATAGATACGAGAATGTTGAACTCTATCTATTGAAGGGTGGGTAACGGGATGAAACAGATCATGTTGATTACGGACGGGTGCTCCAATGTCGGAGAAAGCCCGGTGATGGCTGCGGCGCTGGCGAGACAGGAAGGGATCACCGTGAATGTGGTGGGAATCGTTGATTACGGTACGATCGGAGAACTGGGGAGCCTGGAAATCTCTGAAATCGCCAAAGCCGGCGGCGGCATGAGCCGAATTGCCGGAACCGAGAACCTGGCGCAAACGATGCAGATGCTGACGCGAAAAACGGTCGTACAGACGATCCAACAGGCGGTTCACAAGGAGATCCGGCAAATTCTTGGCGATCAGAAGGTCGGGGACTTGCCGCCGGAGACGCGTTCGCAGGTCGTGGAAGTGATCGACGAGCTGAGCGAGAGCAGCCCGCTGCAGGTGGCGCTTCTGATTGACGCCAGCGCCAGCATGAAGCCGAAGCTTCGGGCTGTGGAAGAAGCGATCCGCGACATGATGCTGAGCCTAGGGTCGAGAAAAGGGGAGAGCCAGTTGGCCGTATTCCATTTTCCCGGCTCGCATAGCGGAGAGGATGCCGTCCTGGACGTGGATTGGACCGGCGATTTGGGATCTGCACGTTCGATCTTCCAGCGTCTCGTCATGAGAGGGGCAACGCCAACGGGACCGGCGCTCTTGAAGGTGATGGATTTTATGCGATATGGTACACTGAATGAACATGGTAAGTCTTGGCGTGAGAAGACGGAGGGACAAGATGGAATCCTCGGCGACTACGTCGTCTAAAATCAACCTGCCGCAGGGAACGCGGATAACCGGACGCTGGAACGGGGGACGGTATATCATCCAGCGCTTGCTGGGGCAAGGGGCTAACGGCGTCGTATTCCTGGTGAAACGGGAGAAGAACGGAAAATTATACGCCCTGAAGCTGGGCTTTGATACGCTGGACATCCAATCGGAGATCAATGTGCTAAAAGCGTTGCAGCGTCAAGGAAGGCGGCGGGGCGCGGCGGAACGGGATCTCAATTACCTGGTGGAGGTGGACGACTTCACTTTCCAGGGGAGGGAGATTCCTTTCTACGTTATGCGCTATGTACAAGGGGAGCCGCTGCGTGCCTTCTTGGCCCGGCGGGGTCCTCGTTGGCTGGACGTGGTTGGCCACCAGCTGCTTCAGCAACTCGGACGACTGCACAACTCCGGCTGGGTGTTTGGCGACCTCAAGCCGGAGAATGTGCTCGCCGGATCCTATGGCGACGTCGAACTAATCGACTACGGCGGGGTTACCGGCGAAGGGCGCAGCGTAAAGCAGTTCACGGAGTGGTACGACCGCGGCTTCTGGAGTGCCGGAAGCCGGACGGCGGACCCGGCCTATGACTGGTTTTCTTTTGCCGTCGTCTGCATTCACTTGCTCGCTGAGACGCCGCTGAAGAAAGCGGCCACCCAATTGCCGCAGACGCGCAGCCGCAGTGATCTTCTCGCTATCGTCGAGGGGCAGGAGGCGCTCGCGCCATATCGCGCTTGGCTGAAGCGGGCCTTGAACGGGGAGTTCCGCGATACGGCGGAGGCCTGCCGATTGTGGAAGGAGCTGGTGGCAGACCGCTTCGCTCCGCGGCGTCGGACCCGGCCCTCCACCCCAGGCTGGATCGTAGGCGCATTTGCGGTGTCGGTGACGCTTCTCGCCTGCGCGCTTTACCTGACTTTTAGATTTTAGGGGAGGGGGATGCCCCGATGAAAGAAACCGCGCTGTACCGTTTGACGGAGCAAGTCCGGCGCACCGGCCGCCAAGAACAGTTATGGTCGACCGGGGATGGGATCGTTGTGGCGGTGTCCGGCGGGGTCGACTCGACGGTTCTTCTGCATATAATGAAGGAAATCGCTGCGGACGAGACATTGGGCCTGCAATTGATCTGTGCTCATCTTCATCACGGTTTGCGCGGGGACGAGGCCGACCGGGATGCGGAATTTGTACGGGGGCTGGCGGAACGTCTCGGTGTTCCCTTTGACCTGGGGTACGTCGATGTTCGCAGCTATATGAAGGAAACGGGAAAAAGCCTGGAGCTGGCGGCTCGGGAGAAGCGTTATGAATATTTGCATGAGGTGGCTGAGCGTTACGGAGCCTCGTCCATCGCGCTTGCGCATCACGCCGATGACCAGGCGGAGACGGTGATGATGCGGGTGTTGCGGGGGAGCGGCCCATCCGGGCTGTCCGGAATGAGACCCAAACGCCGGGAAAAAAATGTGGAACTTATCCGTCCCTTGCTTCGTATATACAAGACGGATTTGCTCCTGGCGTGCCGCGAGTCGGGGATTCCCTTCGTGGAAGACAGCAGCAATCGAGATAAAGAGTTTACGCGAAATTCGATTCGGCTGGATGTGTTGCCTTTTTTGGGGCAATATAATGGTCAGTTGCCAGAATCGCTGAATCGGCTGGCGGAGCTGGCTGCGGCGGAGGACGATTATCTGCAGCTCGAGGCGTCAAAGTCGTATGATATTCTTGTGCGGAAGGAAGGCGAGATTCTCTCGTTTTCGATCCCGCTTTTCGCCACTTTACATGTCGCTTTACAACGGAGGTTGATTAAACTAATATTAAATTATCTGCCTTTAAGCACGGAGGATCGCGATTTTGTCAAGATTGAGGCGATACGTCAAGGGACGATTCAAGATCGGCCCACGACATGGAGCCTGGATCTGGGCGGCGGCATCAAATGCGTACGAGAGTATGACATGATCCGCTTTATCCCCCCGGCTGCAGAGAGTCGGATTCCTCATCATACATATTTGGTGGAACAATTTCCGGCGGAAGTGCCGATCGAGGGCATGGACCAGAGCTTGCTTATGACGCGGCTGGGTGCCGGTAGGGAGGGCGTTCTCGCGAAGGCAGAGGGCAATAACGAAGCGATATTTGATGCGGATGAGCTGGTTTATCCGCTTACCGTGCGTTCTCGGATTCCGGGGGATGCCATGAAAGTTATGGGATTAAACGGCAGCAAAAAGGTAAAAGATATTTTCATCGATGCGAAAATACCTCCTTCCCTACGCTCCCGCATCCCGATCCTAACGGATGCCGCAGGCCGGATCCTATGGATTCCCGGCGTTCGCCGTTCCGCGGTCGCCGCAGTGAACCCGCGTACGACTTCTGTCGTGCATATGGTTCTGGTACCGACTGAGGTCCGTACGCACCTAGAGGATTAGCGAAAGACCGGCATTCATAGTATAACGTAGGAGGTTCACTTATTTTGCTAAACGATATCCAGGAAATTTTGATTACGCGGGAACAAATTCAAGAGAAGGTCGTCGAGCTGGGCAAGCAACTGAGCGCGGAATATGAAGGCCGCAATCCGCTCGTGATTTGTATCTTGAAAGGCGCTTTTATTTTCATGGCCGACCTGGTGAAGGAAATTACTGTACCGATTGAGCTTGATTTCATGGCCGTCTCCAGTTATGGGGCGGGTACCCGTTCTTCCGGGGAAGTCAAGATCATCAAGGACTTGGATACTTCTGTAGAGGGTCGCGACATTCTGATTGTGGAGGACATTATCGATAGTGGGCTAACGCTTAGCTATTTGATTGACGTTCTCGAGCGGCGCAAGGTCAAATCCGTAAAAGTCGTAACGCTGTTCGACAAACCCGCACGGCGTACGGTGAAATTGGAAGCCGACTTGTCGGGATTTGTTCTGCCGGACGAATTCGTTGTTGGATACGGGCTGGATTATGCCGAGAAATACCGTAACCTCCCATTCATCGGAGTACTGAAGCCGGAGATTTACACCAGTTGATTTCGTCGTCCGCATGGACGAAGGACCACCCTTGCCGCAATTTTGAAATGGCAAGATTGGCTATGGTAAAATAACTTAAGGTCTTGAGAGGAGGTTGGGGATGAATCGGTTCATCCGGAATTCTGGTTTTTATTTAATACTTTTCTTAGTCGTGGTGGGCATCGTCCAATTCCTCAATGGCGGACAAGAAGCAACCGTCACCCCTAAGTATTCGGACTTACGTCAGGAACTGAAGGATAATAACGTTGCTGATCTAACCGTTAAATTTGACGGTTACGCTTATCTGGTAACCGGTAAGTATAAGGAAGCTGTCAATAACGACAAGACGAAGAATTTCTCTCTATATGTTCCTTTTGACGAGAACGTTGTAAAGGAAATTATCGCTTATAGCGACCAGAACGGTTTCAGCGTGGAATGGAAGAAAATGCAGGGCGAAAGCATCTGGCTGACCTTCCTGACTTCGATCGTTCCGCTTGCGATTATGTTCATCTTGTTCTTCTTCCTGTTTAATCAAGCGCAGGGCGGCGGCGGCAAAGTCATGAACTTCGGCAAGAGTCGAGCGCGTCTCTATAATGAGGAGAAGAAGAAGGTCACGTTCGAAGACGTGGCGGGTGCCGACGAAGAGAAGCAAGAGCTTGTCGAAGTGGTTGATTTCCTGAAAGATCCGCGGAAATTCTCCGCTGTTGGCGCGAGAATTCCGAAAGGCGTATTGCTCGTGGGCCCTCCGGGTACCGGTAAAACTTTGCTCGCTCGCGCGGTAGCCGGCGAAGCGGGGGTTCCTTTCTTCAGCATTTCCGGTTCTGACTTCGTAGAAATGTTCGTTGGGGTCGGGGCATCCCGTGTCCGGGATTTGTTCGAGAATGCCAAGAAGAACGCGCCTTGTATCATCTTTATCGACGAAATTGACGCGGTTGGCCGTCAGCGCGGCGCCGGACTTGGAGGCGGGCATGACGAACGCGAACAAACGCTGAACCAATTGCTCGTAGAAATGGACGGTTTCGGCGGTAACGAGGGCATTATCATCATCGCTGCAACGAACCGTGCGGATATTCTGGACCCGGCCTTGCTGCGTCCGGGACGTTTTGACCGTCAAATCACAGTGGATCGTCCGGATGTGAAGGGGCGCGAAGCCGTATTGAGAGTGCATGCGCGCAACAAGCCGCTGACGAAGGACGTCAAGCTAGACGTTATCGCGAAGAGAACGACCGGTTTCACCGGTGCGGATCTGGAGAACTTGCTGAACGAAGCAGCGCTCCTCGCCGCACGTCGGAACCGCAAAGATATCTCCATGCCGGAAGTGGATGATGCGATCGACCGCGTTATTGTCGGGACTGAGAAACGCAGCCGCGTGATCAGCGACCGTGAGAAACGGATCGTAGCTTACCACGAAGCGGGGCATACCATTGTCGGTTACTTTTTGGAGCATGCCGATATGGTACACAAAGTAACGATTATTCCACGCGGTCGTGCCGGCGGGTATGTGATCATGCTGCCGAAGGAAGACCGCATGTTGGCCACGAAGAACGAGCTGCTGGACCGGGTAACCGGGTTACTTGGCGGCCGCGTATCCGAGGAGCTGTTTATCGGCGAAATCGGGACCGGCGCGTACAGCGACTTCCAGCAAGCGACCAACATCGTGCGCAGCATGATTATCGAATACGGGATGAGCGAGAAGCTCGGACCGATGCAGTTCGGCACGTCGCAAGGCCAAGTGTTCCTGGGCCGCGATATCGGCCACGAACAGAACTACAGCGATCAAATCGCTTACGAGATCGATCAGGAAATGCACCGGTTCATCAGCGAATCGTATGAACGTTGTAAGCAGTTGCTGACAGAGCATGCCAAGGAAGTCCACCTCATCGCGGAAACGCTGCTTGAAGTGGAAACTTTGGAGCTGGAGCAAATCAAGTCTCTGATTGAAACCGGCTCGTTGGACGGCTTGAAGAAGGACGGCAAAGACGACGGCAACGGTTCTTCGGAACCGGGTGAACCGACCATCGACAACGTTGGTGATGTTCGCGTTCGCATCCAAGGCAAAACCGAGGATCCGGCGCCTACCGCCCCAGTTGGGGACATTCCAAATGACGTTCCGGGCGGCACGGCCAGCGATCGGACGAATGATCCGGTCGTCGACGCACCGCAAGGCACCGTCAGCGACACGCCGAGTCAATCCGATTCGGCTGACGAAGGCAAAGATCCAAACAACGGTGGCAGCACGCCAACCGTGTAAACCATATCAGCAAAGACCTCATCCGGGAAACGTGACGTTTCCCGGATTTTTTGTTTGAGATGTGGGGGCCCGCTTGTGAATGTATGCGAAAAATCGAATAGAAATCATAAGATTTGGCGATTTCTACGGAATGTATATGAAATTCCGCATACGTTTACACAAATGGAAGAGAAAGAGCTAGAATCTGTATGAAAAACCGAATAGAATTCGGGATTCATGCTACGAGTCACACATTTTGTGCGAAAAATCGAATATAATTCGCTTCTATAGGGGTGTAGGAACAATTCGAGCGTTTGCCCCGTACCCGCCAGGCGTCGCTTACAATGGGGGGGAAGCGAGTCCCGGCTCTTTTTACCAAAAATTTTAGATAATCAAGAACGCTCGAATCCCCTCGTTAATCCTGATTTTTCCTGCAAAATCATGGGCAATTGCCGCTATACGCAAGCGGACGGCGCATTGACAGTGCCTTTCACCTTGTGTAAATTAGTTGATAAACACCGTGTGAAATTTAATACGTTCTTGCCGTTTCACGCAGGATTGCCATACAAAGCAGCGAGAAGCCCGACCGACGCGAAGAGAGATAGAAGGCTAGGTGGGGCCAAACAGCAACAGACGATACAAGAGCTTATGGGGGAGGAATTCAAGTGGAGGCTCTAGCGCTTGAACGTAAAGCCGAAATGAACCGCGAACTGCGGGAAAGGCTGGTTCAGCTCAAGAAAGAACGCAACGCAATCATACTGGCACATTATTATCAGCGGGATGAGATCCAAGAGGTGGCGGATTTCCGGGGTGATTCTTTTTTGCTGGCTCAGAAGGCCGCTTCGACCAATGCGGAAACGATCGTGTTCTGCGGCGTTCATTTTATGGGGGAAAGTGCGAAGATTCTGGCGCCAAGCAAAACGGTGCTTATTCCTGATGAGCGTGCGGGTTGCCCGATGGCCGACATGGTGAATGTCGACGGCTTGCGTAAGCTGAAGGCCCAGCATCCAAACGCCAAAGTGGTGACGTACATCAACTCTTCGGCAGAAATCAAAGCGGAGACCGATATCTGCTGCACCTCGTCAAATGCGGTGAAAGTGATCAATTCTGTCGATGCGGACGAAATCATCTGGGTGCCGGATAAGAACCTTGGCCATTACGTGCAGCAGCATACCGACAAGAAGCTGATCATCTGGGAAGGGTACTGCAACACGCATGATATGTTGACGGTCAAAGACGTCGTTGAGATGAAAGCGAAATACCCGAACGCCGAGTTCGTCGTGCATCCGGAGTGTCGTCCGGAGGTTGTAGCGATGGGCGATTTCGTGGGCAGCACTACGGCGATCTTGGATTATTGCAAAAATTCCTCCGCCAAGGAGTTTATCGTCGGTACGGAGGATGGAACAGGGTATCAGCTGCGTAATGACAGCCCGGACAAAACGTTCCATTTTGCCACCAAATTCCTGGTTTGCCCGAACATGAAAGTCAATAACTTGAAGAAACTGGTCAAATGCCTGGAAACGATGCAGCCGCAAATCTACGTACCGACCGTCGTTGCCGACAAAGCCAGATTATCCTTAGAGCGCATGTTACAAGTTAAGTAGCATGCGCTACTCTCTTGTCCAAGATAGGTGACGATGGTGATTCCACAATATTTGGTTGATTTTGAGGCAGGACAGCTGCCGGTCGTCGATACGGATGTCATCGTGATCGGTTCGGGGATTGCGGGGCTCTTTACCGCTATCAAAGCAAGTGAAAAAGAGCGCGTGATCCTGATTACGAAAAAATCGATGCTGGAAAGCAATACCAGGTACGCTCAAGGCGGCATCGCCGCTGTGATTTCTGAAGAGGATTCCCCGGTTTATCACCGTCAGGATACGCTGCTGGCCGGAGCGGGCTTATGCTCCTCTGAAGCGGTGGATATCCTGGTCAACGAAGGGCCGGAAGGCGTAAAAGAGCTGATGATGTTAGGCACCGCCTTCGATTTGGAGAACGGTGAGCTCGCTCTGACGAAAGAGGGGGCGCACAGCCATCGCCGGATCTTGCATGCCCATGGGGATGCGACGGGATATGAGATCGTGCGAGCCTTGTCCGAGCAAGCGGGAGCCCATCCCAATATCGAAGTTTGGGACAATCATTATGTGATCGATTTGATCACCGAGGAGAATGAATGCCTAGGCGCGCTCGTACAGCGGCCAGACGGGCAGCGCGTGTTTCTGCGCGGGAATGCGACGATTCTGTGCTCCGGCGGAGCTGGGCAGTTGTATCGCTATACGACCAATCCCGAGGTAGCCACGGGCGATGGGGTTGCTATCGCATACCGGGCGGGAGCGATTCTTCGCGACATGGAGTTTATTCAATTTCACCCTACATCGCTCTGTTATCCGGGCGCGCCGCGGTTTCTGATCTCTGAGGCGGTTCGCGGCGAAGGGGCCGTGTTGCGCAATATCAAAGGCGAGCGGTTCATGAGTAAATACCATGAGCTGCTTGAGCTGGCGCCGCGGGATATCGTGGCTCGGGCCATCGTCAGCGAAATGGAAGCGACGGGGGCAAGCATCGTGTACCTCGATATCACGCACGAGGATCCGGAGAAAGTCAGATCCCGATTCCCAACGATTTACGAAACCTGCCTTGGCTATGGGCTTGATTTGACGGCCGACTGGATTCCCGTTGCGCCGGCTGCGCATTATATGATGGGAGGCGTCCGTGTCAGCCATCACGGAGAGACGAGTGTGCATCGGTTGTTCGCCTGTGGCGAAGTTTCGTCGACCGGCGTACATGGCGCGAACCGGCTGGCCAGCAACTCGTTGTCGGAAGCGATCGTGTTCGGGCGCCGGATTATTCAGCGGATTCAGGAGCTGCCTCCGCGCACCCGAACCGGGGAGACCGTGGCTTACCATGACGGCCGTCTGGCTCCGGCACCGTCTTCGTTAGTGGAACGCCGCTTGGACTTGCAGAAAACGATGGTCCGCCGTGCCGGTTTGCGTCGAACGGCGGAAGGATTGGCCAATGGGATCACGGAGCTGGAGCGGCATCAGGCGATTTTTAGCCAGGCGCTGCATACCCGCGAAGAGTGGGAATACGCCAATATGCTGACCTGCGCGCTGCTGTTGGCCAAATCGGCGCTAGCGCGCGAGGAGAGCCGGGGCGGGCATTACCGCGAGGACTTCCCGGAACGCAGCGACGAGAAGTGGCGCAAGCATCTACTTTGGCAGCGGGATAAAGGAATGTTGGAGGAAACTAGCGATGATGTTTAATGGATATAATGAAGGACTTGTGGAGGCCATCCGCGGCTGGTTGAAGGAAGATGTGGGCTCCGGTGACGTGACGACCGCGGTAACGATCCCTGCGGGTCATGAGTCCAAAGGGATCATTCATGCCAAGCAGGGCGGGATTGTTGCCGGAATGCCGGTGGCTCAGCTTGTCTTCGAGATCGTGGATCCGAATCTGACGTTTACGCCGCACGTGAAGGACGGGGAACGTATCGAGAAAGGCGCGATTCTGGCCGAGGTGGAAGGAAGCACGCATAGCATTTTGACCGGGGAGCGGTTAGCCCTGAACTTGTTGCAACGCTTGTCTGGTATCGCAACGCGCACGAAGACGTTTGTGGAAGCATTGGGCGGGCTGCCGACCCGGCTGGTGGATACACGCAAGACGACGCCGGGCCACCGGATGCTGGAGAAGTATGCGGTCCGTACCGGAGGAGGTTCGAATCACCGCTTCGGGTTGTACGACGCCGTCATGATCAAGGATAATCATATTAAAGGGGCCGGTGGCATCACCCAGGCGGTGAGCCGCGCTCGTGCTCATATTCCACACACGATGACGATTGAAGTGGAGACGGAAAACCTGGAACAGGTGGAGGAAGCCCTGCAAGCTGGCGCGAATATTATCATGCTCGACAACATGGCTCCCGACCTGATGAAGGAAGCGGTGCGCCGAATCAAGGCCAAGGCGCCGCATGTGACGGTGGAAGCATCGGGCAACGTGTCGCTGGAAACGATCCGTGGGATTGCCGAGAGCGGCGTGGACGTCATTTCTGTGGGACGTCTGACGTATTCTTTTGAAAGCCTGGATATCAGTTTGGATTTGAACGGCAAAAAGGAGGCCTAACAAGCGCATGTTCCTTGTAGTCGATGTAGGCAATACGAATATCGTGCTGGGGATTTACCGGGGCAAGGAGTTGCTCCATCATTTCCGCATCAGTACGAATCGCCAGGCCACGGTGGACGAGTACGGCGTATTGATCCATAATCTGTTCCACATGGTGGGGATCCGGGAAGCCGAGATGGAGGGCGTCATCATTTCCTCGGTAGTACCGCCGTTAATGCACGTGCTTGAGGAGCTGAGCGAAAAATATTTGCGGCACAAGCCGCTGGTCGTTGGCCCGGGGATCAAAACCGGGCTGAACCTGCGTTACGAAAATCCGCGCGAAGTTGGAGCGGATCGGATCGTCAACGCGGTGGCCGCCATCGAGCAGTACGGAGGGCCGCTGGTCGTCGTTGACTTCGGTACGGCCACGACGTTTGACTGCATCGATGCGGCAGGCAATTACCTTGGCGGCGCGATCGTGCCGGGCATCGGGATTTCGACGGAAGCGCTGTACCAGCGAGCTTCCAAGCTGCCGCGCATCGAACTTGAGAAGCCGAAGAAGGTCATTGGCCGCAATACGGTGAATGCGATGCAGGCCGGGATTATTTTTGGCTATGCTGGACAGGTTGATGGCATTGTGGAGCGGATTGCTCGGGAGATGGGCGAGAAACCGAAGGTGATCGCGACCGGAGGACTTGCGGAGCTGATCGCCAGCGAAACGCGAACCATTGAAGAAGTAAACTCGCAGCTAACCCTTGAAGGGCTGCGGATTATCTACGAACGCAATCAATAAAGCAGGCGATGGTTATACTGGTATAAGTTGAAATCTCAAGTCAAGTTCAAAAAGTCAGGATAGATGACTTTTTGAACTACCTTTGTAAGAAGCGAAAGGAGGTCCTTCGCATGATGGACCAGAACAGCAAGCAAGATCGGTTGATCCGCGGGATTGCCATGGGCGGGAAAGTGCGCGCTTTCGCCGTGCGGACGACCCAGCTGGTGGAGGAGCTGCGCCGCCGGCATGATACGTACCCGACCGCAACAGCCGCCTTCGGGCGCACGCTGACCGCCGCCGCCATGATGGGCGCGATGCTCAAGGGCGAGGAGAAGCTGACCGTACAGGTTAAAGGCGACGGGCCGATCGGACAAATTATTGCAGATGCGAACGCCAAGGGCGAAGTGCGCGGCTACGTCAAGAACCCGCATGTCCATTTGCCGAGCAACAGTCAAGGGAAATTGGACGTTCGCGGCGTTGTCGGAACGGAAGGATTTATTCACGTCACGAAGGATTTGGGACTCAAGGAGCCTTACCGCGGTAGCGTGCCTTTAATTTCCGGCGAGTTGGGCGAGGATTTTACGTATTATTTTGCCGTGTCGGAGCAAACCCCTTCCGCCGTTGGATTGGGTGTTCTGGTCGACGTGGACAATTCGGTGATTGTTGCGGGCGGTTTTATCATTCAACTGCTGCCCGGCTTAAGCGATTCTGAAATCGACTCGATTGAAAATGCGGTGGGTCAGCTTCCACCGGTGACGGCCTTGCTCGATCAGGGGTTGGAGCTGGACGAAATGCTGCGCTGGATCGTGCCGGACGTGCAGGTGCTGGAGGAAATGGACATCGTCTTCTCTTGCAACTGTTCACGGGAGCGGGTGGAGCGCACGCTGATCAGCTTGGGTAAGAAGGAGCTGGAGGAACTGCGGGACGAAGGCAAAGAGACGGAGGTCGTTTGCGATTTCTGCAACGAACCGTACTTGTTTACCCCCGAGGAACTTGACCGGTTGATAGCTCAAACGGATAAATAAGTGAATAAGACCAAAGATACTTTGCGGATCGGGTTATTTAGACCTCGGATGCAAAGTATTTTTTGTGACTTTTCTTGACAACTCCGATCGGGGTTGTTAAGATAATAATCAGAAAACCAACTTATTTACTCGGAAATAAATGAAAGCCGATAAATCGCACATCCTAACATCTTGAGCTTTCATTTTGTGCAGCTAGATCGACGACGGTAATTTTTATCCAAAGGGAGGATATTTAATATGGCAAAAGTCGTAAATAGTGTAACGGATTTGATCGGAGATACGCCGCTGGTTCGGTTGAATCGGATCGTACCGGAAGATAGCGCGGAGATCTATGTAAAGCTGGAATACCAAAACCCGGGCTCTAGCGTGAAGGACCGGATCGCGATCAGCATCGTTGAGGAAGCGGAGAAGGCCGGCAAGCTGAAGCCGGGCGGAACGATTATCGAAGCGACAAGCGGCAATACGGGGATCGGCTTGGCGATGGTAGCTGCAGCGAAAGGCTATAAAGCCGTTATCGTGATGCCGGAAACGATGAGCTTGGAACGTCGTAACCTGCTGCGTGCCTACGGGGCGGAGCTTGTCTTGACGCCGGGAGCCGAAGGCATGAACGGCGCGGTGAAGAAAGCCGAGGAGCTGCTGGCAGCGAATCCGGATTATTTCCTGGCGGACCAGTTCAGAACGCAAGCGAACGTGAAAATCCACCGCGAAACGACCGGACCGGAAATCGTTGAAGCGATTGAATCGCTGGACGGCCGTTTGGATGCATTCGTTGCAGGGATCGGTACGGGCGGTACGATTTCCGGTGCGGGTGAGGTATTGAAGAAACGGTTCCCGGATCTGAAGATTTACGCGGTTGAACCGGCAGCATCGCCGATTCTGTCTGGCGGCAAACCTGGACCGCACAAAATCCAAGGCCTTGGTGCGAACTTCATTCCGGAAATTTTGAATCGTGAAATTTATGATGAAATCATTCATGTGGAGAACGATGAAGCGTTCGAACAAGCACGTACGGTCGCGAAAGAGGAAGGCATCCTGTCCGGTATTTCCTCCGGCGCTGCAGTGTTTGCTGCCTTGAAGGTGGCTAAGGAGCTGGGCAAAGGCAAACGTGTCGTTGCCATCATTCCAAGCAACGGCGAACGTTACCTCAGCACGCCGCTGTACAATTTCGAAGCTTAATCACTCCTAGGAGAGCGATGACGCCCCCCGGCCGTTCTAACCGAACGGTCCGGGGTCTTTTATTATGAGGCGAACTTCTAGTATACTAGCTTCCAATAAGAGAAGTGCATCTATAAGATGAAGCTTGGAGGACGAACACGGTTCATGAAAAAGTTGACGACCTGGGAGCAATGGAAAGATTGGGCGGGGACAGGCGACTGGACGATGCTGCCCTTTGCGGTCAAATGCCCGTTGGCGGCTTCGGGTTTGCCTGAGGATTGGTTCCGGGCTTGGAAGGAAGCCGGACCGTACGCTTGCGTGTTGGAGAGTGGCAAGGGAGGAAGGTACACCTTTCTAGGCTTAGAGCCGGTTTCTGTCATCCGCGGCAAGGGTGGCGAAGCCATCGTGCAAGATCCTGCTTCCGGTATGGCATCGGTCCTCCGAGGCAAGCCGCTGGAGTTGTTGCGGGACTGGATGGCTCCGTTCCGGTCGCCCGAGGTGCCGGGGCTACCCGAGTTCACCGGCGGAGCCGTCGGTTATCTCGCCTATGATGTAGCGCGATCGTTGGAGCGCCTGCCGAACCTGGCGCAGGACGACCTTGGCCTCGACGACTACGTTTGGATGCGGTTGGAGGAGATGTGGGCTATCGATCAGGGGGAGGGCGACGTGTATTGCGTCGTCCATGTCCCGATCGCCTCGATGTCTCTGGAACAACTGCGGGATGGTTACCGTCGCGCCGAAGCGCGGGCTTTGCGCATGGCGGAGCGCTGGACAGGCTTCTACGCTGCGACCGCTGCTGCCCCGGCGGAAACCCCGACTCCGCTTCCTCCGCTCGGCGACGAGGAGTTGGAGCGCCGCCGTCTGTCCGTCTCGATGACGCAGGAGGCGTTCGAAGCGGCGGTGCGCCGGGTGCAGGAATATATCGCCGCCGGCGACGTATTTCAGGTGAACCTGTCGCTGCGCCAGGCTTTTGCGTTGGTGGCGTCACCTGAACAGGTGTACGAGCAGCTCAGGCGGTTGAACCCGTCGCCATATATGGGCTTGCTCCGCTTCCCCGATTTCCAACTCGTGTCCGCTTCGCCGGAGCTGCTGGTGAAGGTGGAGCAAGGGAAGATCAGCACCCGCCCGATTGCGGGAACGCGGCGGCGGGGACATACGCCGGAGGAGGATCGGCAGATGGAGGCGGAGCTGCGCGCGAGCAACAAGGAGCAGGCCGAGCACATTATGCTGGTCGACCTTCTGCGCAACGACATCGGCCGTGTGGCGGAGTATGGGACGGTACGGGTCAGCGAGCTTTTTACTGTGGAGCGCTATTCGCACGTTATGCATCTGGTGTCTGAGGTCGAAGGGGTGCTGGGTGGGGATCCTACGTTATACGATGCGATCGCTGCTGTTTTTCCGGGAGGAACGATTACCGGGGCGCCTAAGGTACGAACGATGGAAATCATCGAGGAGCTGGAGCCGATCACGCGGGGACCTTATACCGGCGCAATGGGATGGATTGACTATACCGGGAATATGGAATTAAATATTATTATACGTACGCTGGTCGCGAAGGATGGCGTCGGCTACTTGCAGACGGGGGCTGGCATCGTGATTGATTCGGACCCGTACCGTGAGTATAGGGAATGCTTTAACAAGGCCAGGGCTGTTGCTTTGGCGATCCAACAGAGTGAGCAGAGCCAGCTGGACAAAGTCTAGGACAGGAGATGAGATGAGATGATTTTGGTGATCGATAACTACGATTCTTTTACGTACAATTTGGTGCAGTATTTAGGTGAGTTAGGTGAGGAAGTAACTGTCCGCCGCAACGATGAGATTGATCTTGCGGGAATTGAGGCTTTGCAGCCGGATCATATTTTAATATCCCCCGGTCCATGTACCCCAAATGAGGCTGGGATCACGCTGGATTTGATCGAGCGTTTTAAAGGGGTGATCCCGATCTTCGGCGTTTGCCTGGGGCATCAGGCGATCGGCCAAGCTTTTGGCGGTAACGTGATTCGTGCCGAGCGGTTGATGCACGGCAAGACGTCGCCGATCCACCATCAGGGAGAATCGGTGTTTGCCGGCCTGCCGTCGCCGTTTACGGCCACGCGGTACCATTCTCTGATCGTGGAGCGCGAGAGCCTGCCGGATTGTCTGGAAATTACCGCCGAGACGGCGGAAGGGGAGATCATGGGACTGCGCCACAAAGAGTATGCCGTTGAAGGCGTGCAGTTCCATCCGGAATCGATTATTACTCAGCATGGCCATCAGATCCTCCGTAATTTCCTGAATCGGAAGGCGGAAGCCAAAGCATGAAATACATCGGGGTGGATGGAGTTCCGACCCCGACCGATCAAGCCGTGATCTCCGTAATGGATCACGGCTTTATGTACGGGATCGGTTTGTTTGAGACGTTCCGTACGTACGGAGGTCGACCGTTTCTGCTGGAGCGGCATCTGGATCGGCTGATGGCAGGCTGCAGGGCGTTAGGGATCGATTTCAAGGCCGATCCCGGCCGGGTTGAGTCGGAAATCAGTGAGTTGCTCGTGCAAAACGGATTGGCTGAAGGCTACATCCGGTATACGGTAACGGCCGGTGAGGGGCCGCTTGGCTTGCCGGTCGGTGACTACGATAAGCCGAGAGTCGTAATCTACGTGAAGTCGTTGCCGGAGCTAGGGGTGACGCTGTATACCGACGGGAAGCCGCTGTGGCGGCTGGAGACGCTCCGGAACACGCCGGAGGGCGAGGTGCGCTTCAAATCGCTGCACTACATGAATAGCGTGCTGGCGAAACGCGAGCTGGCGCGGCTGGAACGCGCGGCGGCGCAGCAGTCCGTCGCTCCCGTCCCTGCGGAAGGCTTGCAGCTGACGGCCCAGGGATGGTTGGCGGAGGGGATCGTCAGCAATGTATTTTTTGTGCGGAATGGCAAATGTTATACGCCGAATCTGGAAACGGGGATTCTCCCCGGCATTACTCGCGCCATGGTGCTGGAGCTGGCAGCCGAGAAGGGGATTCCGACGGAGGAGGGCTGCTACACTTGGGACGATCTGTTGGCGGCCGACGAGGTCTTCTTGACAAATTCGATCCAAGAGCTCGTGCCTGTGACGGAATTGGCGGAGTCTGGCAAACAAGGCGGACAGGAGATGCAGCGGCACAAGGTCGGGACCGGCCATATCGGGCCGGTTACGGAACGACTGCTGGGGGAATATAGAGAGAAAGCGAGGAATGACGATGCAGCCGATCATATATAAACGCAGCTACCGGCTGGGCGAGGCGTCCTTTACGCTCGGTGAGCGCACGCTGGTGATGGGGATTCTGAACGTGACACCGGACTCTTTTTCCGATGGAGGCCGTTATAATAACGTGGAACGCGCTTTACAGCACGCTCGGGAGATGATTGCGGAGGGAGCGGATATCATTGATGTCGGCGGAGAATCAACGCGTCCGGGTCATGAACCTGTAAGCGAACAAGAGGAGCTGGAGCGGGTCATTCCCGTGGTAGAGGCGATGCAACGCGAGCTGCCGCAAGTTCCCTTGTCGGTGGATACGTACAAGGCAAAGGTCGCGAGAGAAGCGCTGAAGGCGGGCGCCCACATCATCAATGATGTATGGGGCTTTAAGGCGGAGGCGCGGATGGCGGAAGTGGCGGCGGATTTTGGTTGTCCGGTGATTTTGATGCATAACCGTCAGGATCGTAATTACGGCGACTTGCTTGCCGATGTGGCGGCGGATTTGCGAGAATGCGTGGAGATCGCTCGTAAAGCTGGCGTGAAGGACGAGAATATTATTTTGGACCCGGGTATCGGTTTTGCCAAGGATTATTCCGAGAACCTCCGTGTCATGCGTGCACTGGACGATTTGATAACGTTGGGTTATCCGCTCCTGCTCGGGACGTCCCGCAAGCGATTTATCCGTACCGCGTTAGACCTTCCGGTCGATGAAGTAGTGTTCGGTACGGCGGCGACTGTGGCGCTAGGGGTTGCGCAGGGCTGCCAGATTGTCCGCGTTCATGACGTGAAGGAGATCAAGCAGACCGTGCAAATGTGCGATGCGATCGTGTACACTCAATAAATTGCTGGAAAAGGAGCCGAAATCATGGACAAAATGGTGCTGCGGCGCATGGAATATTACGGGTACCACGGCGTGTTCGAGGAGGAGCGCAAGCTGGGCCAGCGCTTCTACGTGGATTTGGAGCTGGAGATGGATCTGCGCCAGGCGGGAATCCGCGATGACTTGACTCAAACGGTAAATTACGCCGAATTGCATGGGCTGGTCAAGGATATTGTCGAGCTAAAAAGCTTTCAATTGATCGAAGCGTTGGCGGAGCATATTGCATCCGCGGTATTGGACACTTATACTAGGGTAGATGCGTTAACGGTTCGGGTCACCAAGCCGCACCCTCCGTTTGATATCCATTTCGACGGTGTGACGGTGGAGATGTACCGTTCCAGAAAGTGAGCCAATCGTTTATGAACCTGACTTCTCCCTCTGAGCTTTCAGAGGCTTATATTGCTTTAGGCGCCAATCTGGGAGACCGCGAGGCCACCCTCATGCAGGCGATCACAGCGCTGCAGGAGCATCCAGCGATTGAAGTCCTGCGTTGCTCCAATTTATATGAAACCGATCCGGTAGGATACCTGGATCAGCCGTGTTTCGTGAATATGGCTGTTGCGCTGCGTACCTCGCTGGATCCTGAGGCGCTGCTTGAAGTTATGCTGGATATTGAGCTGCGATTAGGGCGAGAGCGCAAAATACGTTTCGGGCCGCGCACGGTGGACCTTGATTTGTTATGGACTGGAGGCAGAGTGGTGAATACGCCGCTTCTTACATTGCCTCATCCACGGATGATGGAGCGGGCTTTCGTACTTGTCCCGTTGTCAGACATTGTGCCGGAAGGGGAGCTCTCCGGCCTGTATGAGCGCATTCAGAGTGCCTTGGACACCCTAGATGGAAAGGAAGGCGTCCGGTTTTGGAAAACATGCACCTGGCACAGCGCATCCGCGCTTTCCGAAAACTAAAAGGATTTACCCAGCAAGAGCTGGCTGAGAAGTCCGGCGTTTCCCTAGCTTTATTAGGAGCGGTGGAACGGGGGAACCGCCGGGCAGATGATCAAATTTTAACTAAAATTGCAAATTGTTTGGGCATCTCCTTAGCGGAGCTGAAGCCCGATAAATAAGCTAGGCCGCTTGTAACCTAACCTTATCGAAATGGAGGGAACCATCTTGCTGAAGATTGGCGATATTGAAATGAAAAACCAAGTCGTGCTTGCTCCGATGGCAGGCGTATGCAATCCGGCCTTTCGCTTGATTGCCAAAGAATTTGGAACAGGGCTGGTCTGCGCAGAGATGGTGAGCGATAAAGCGATCATCCATGGCAACAAGCGTACTCGAGAAATGCTTTTTGTGGACGAGCGGGAGAAGCCGCTTAGCCTGCAAATTTTCGGTGGGGACCGCGCATCGCTTGTGGAGGCGGCCAAAGTCGTTGATCAGGAAACGAATGCCGACATCATTGATATTAATATGGGTTGTCCGGTGCCGAAGGTGACGAAATGCGATGCCGGCGCACGTTGGTTGCTCGAGCCGAATAAGATTTACGAGATGGTCTCGGCCGTTGTGGATGCGGTGAGTAAACCGGTAACGGTGAAAATGCGGATCGGCTGGGATGCAGAGCATATTTACGTTGTGGACAACGCCAAAGCGGTGGAACAAGCCGGTGGCAAAGCCGTCAGCGTGCATGGCCGGACGCGCGAGCAGCTGTACACCGGGCAGGCGGATTGGAGTTACATTCGTCAGGTGAAGGAAGCCGTATCGATTCCCGTGATCGGCAATGGCGACGTGGCGACGCCGGAGGATGCCAGACGGATGCTGGATGAGACCGGCTGCGACGGCGTGATGATTGGACGCGGGGCACTCGGCAACCCTTGGATGCTCTATCGGACGGTCGAGTACCTGAAGACCGGTGAATTGCTTCCGGAGCCGGATGCGGAGGAGAAGATTCGCATCGCGATCTTGCACATGGACCGTTTGGCCGCTCTTAAAGGCGAGCATGTGGCCGTTCGCGAAATGCGCAAGCATTTGGCCTGGTATTTGAAAGGTCTAAAGGGCGCAGCGCCCATTAAGGATCTCATTATGGAAGAAACTCGGCGTGACGAGATGGTGCGCATTCTTGAGGGTTTTGTCGCGGGCATTTCGACAGTAGCCGTACCTGATGAGGTATCCGCCTAAGGTTGAAGGGGAAGGTCATGAAACGTTTACATTTGTAAATTCGGGTGTCATTGACAATTGAGAATCGTTCACCTATAATTTCACAATATAAATTCGACTCAGGGCGTTAGGCTTTCCTCTAGGGATGGTCTGACCCTTATCACATAATGCATATGATATACACAATGAGTTGGGAATTTAGAGACCATTGCTGCCGGAAGCGAGCGCTTCCAAGCACCTAAGCGGCAGTGGAACGGCAAAGGAACATTTTCCTAAAGGGAAGCGTTCATTTTCCAGGAGGGTTTTCGGGTGCCGCACGCACCGTGCGAAAATTTTTTCCATGACAGGAGAATCGGTTGAGATGAGCGATAAAGAAGTTATTCTTACCCAGGACGGTCTGAAGAGACTGGAAGAAGAATTGGAAAACCTGAAATCTGTGAAACGCCGCGAGGTTGCGGAACGGATTAAAGTAGCCATCGGATACGGGGATATCAGTGAGAACTCGGAATACGAGGACGCGAAGAACGAGCAGGCCTTTATCGAAGGGCGAATCATCACGCTGGAGAAAATGCTGCGTAACGCTCGGATCATCAACAACGACGAAATCGACACGGATACGGTGAGCATCGGTTCGATCGTGACGGTAGAAGATCTGGAATTTGGAGATACGATGGAATACGCTATCGTTGGGACGGCGGAATCCGATCCGATGCAGAACAAAATCTCGAACGAAAGTCCTGTTGGCAAGGCGATTCTCGGGAAGAAAAAAGGCGCCGTTGTGGACGTCAACGTTCCGGCCGGCGTGATTCAATATAAAATCGTGGACATTAAGAAGTAAGGCGGAATGAGCGACGAAAGAAGCTTCCCCAGCGGAAGCTTCTTTCACTGTTTCTTTTGTCGGCGAGCAAAATTCAGCGGGATTAAGGAGTGGAGTAGGGCTATGAGCGAAGAGATCAATAATCAGGAAGCCATGGAAGTCAGCGAGCTGTTGCAAATTCGCCGCGATAAATTGGACGAGCTGCGCGGATTAGGGATCGACCCTTTCGGCAAAAAATACGAACGTACCCATATGGCGGGTGACATTCTTCAGCAGTATGACGAGCTTTCCAAGGAAGACTTGGAGGAGAAGAACGTAGAGGTTTCCATCGCCGGTAGAATCGTGGCCAAACGGGGAATGGGCAAGGCTAGCTTTGCACATCTGCAGGACCTGTCGGGCAAAATTCAGATTTATGTCCGCCAGGACAGCGTGCCGGAAGTTAAATATGAGGCGTTCAGCATTCTGGACCTTGGGGATATCGTTGGGGTGACCGGTGAGGTGTTCAAGACCAAGACCGGCGAAACGACGATCAAAGTCAAGGATCTGGAGGTGCTATCCAAATCTCTGTATCCGCTGCCGGATAAATATCACGGGTTGAAAGACGTTGAGCTGCGATATCGCCAACGTTACGTTGATCTGATCGTAAATCCGGAGGTGCAGCAGACGTTTATCAAGCGTTCTCGGATTATCCAATCGATGCGCCGTTACCTGGATTCATTGGGTTATCTGGAGGTGGAAACACCTACCCTGCACAGCATTGCGGGTGGGGCAGCAGCCCGTCCGTTTATTACGCACCACAATGCGCTGGACATGCAGCTCTATATGCGGATCGCGATCGAGCTTCACTTAAAGCGTCTGATTGTCGGCGGCATGGAGAAAGTGTATGAGATCGGCCGGGTATACCGGAACGAGGGCATTTCTACGCGTCATAACCCGGAATTCACGATGATTGAGTTGTATGAGGCTTATGCCGATTATCAGGATATCATGGCGTTGACGGAAAATATGATTGCCCACATCGCGCAGGAAGTGCTGGGGACCCAAGTGGTGAACTACCAGGGTCACGAGGTTAACTTAGCTCCGCAGTGGCGCCGCGTTTCGATGGTCGATGCCGTTAAAGAAGTGACCGGAGTGGATTTCGGCGTACAAATGAGCAATGAGGAAGCGCACCGCTTGGCTAAAGAGCATAAAGTTCCAGTGGAGCCTCATATGACGTTTGGTCATATCCTGAATGCTTTCTTTGAGCAATTTGTAGAGGAAACACTGATTCAGCCGACGTTTGTATATGGACATCCGGTGGAAATTTCGCCGCTGGCCAAGAAGAACGAGCAGGATCCACGCTTTACGGATCGTTTTGAACTCTTTATCGTGGCTCGGGAGCATGCTAACGCCTTTACGGAGCTGAACGATCCGATCGATCAGCGCCAACGTTTCGAGGCACAACTGCTCGAACGCGAACATGGCAACGATGAGGCTCATGAAATGGATGATGACTTTATCCGTTCCCTTGAATACGGAATGCCGCCTACCGGTGGCTTGGGGATCGGGGTAGACCGCCTTGTGATGTTACTGACCGACTCGGCTTCCATCCGCGACGTGCTGCTGTTCCCGCATATGCGTTCTGCGGAATAAGCAAAGGAATAAAGGATATACGAGCCCGGCTGATTGCCGGGCTTTCTTTATATGGGTGATGAACGGCGGGCGCTGATTTTGAATGGGCAAAATTGGATGAGAATAAAACAGCGGTTTGGGTTGCGCCTGGGTTGAAAAGATGATATATTATAAATCCGGTCGTTATTCACGGGCATTATGAACATCAGCTCAGAATCGCAGATAAAAATAATGCTTGCAAGATAACGCCGGACATGATATACTATAAAAGTTGTCGCCGATAAGACGAT
>NZ_JADCNN020000034.1:0-37398 GCF_014947195.2 Paenibacillus rhizolycopersici
CGCCCGCGCTGCCGGAGGCCGCGGGCGGGACGCCGGTGCGCGTTTACCTCACGCGCACCGGCGCGGTCGAGACCGTGCCGCTCGAGCAGTACGTCACTGGCGTCCTTGCCGCCGAGATGCCAGCCGACTTCGAGCTCGCGGCACTGAAAGCGCAGGCCATCGCGGCGCGCACGTTCATCGTCCGGCGGCTGGCGGCCGGAGATACCGCAGGCACCGCGGGCGGCAAAGCCGACGTGAATGACACGGTGGAGCATCAAGTCTACCTCTCCCGCGCAGATCTGGAAGAGTGGCCTAGCCGAGGCAAAGCCGCACAGCTTGAGAAGCTGCGGCAGGCCGTCCGGCAAACGGAAGGGATCGTCATGACCTTTCGCGGACAGCCGATCACCGCTTCCTTCTTCTCTTCCAGCGGCGGCTATACAGAGAACTCCGAAGAGTATTGGTCGCTGAAAATCCCATACCTGCGGAGCGTGCCTAGCCCATGGGACGCGGCGATCAATCCCAAAAACCGCGAGACCGTCGAGATGCCGCTAGCCCAGCTATACGGCAAGCTGGGGCAGAAGGTGCCAGAACCGGTGCAGACGGCATTGGCTGCCCTGAACGAAGGGGATAATCATGCAAAGAAGACAGCCGGGGCGGTGAAAGCGAAGGCGGCAGCGGAGCTAAACGCAGCCAAGTTATTCAAGACACTTTCTTGGACCTCAGGACGCCGGGTCAAAGAGATTCGCATCGGCGAACAGGTCTACACCGGCCGCGAAGTCCGGGAGAAGTTGGACCTTCGTTCCAGTCAATTTACACTGGCGGTAAACGGAGATTCCGTGAAGATCACGACCTACGGTTATGGACACGGAGTTGGGATGAGTCAGTGGGGAGCCAACGGCATGGCGAAGGAAGGATATACGGCGACCCAAATTCTCAAACACTACTATACGGGGATCTCGTTTCAGCAGGCCTCTCATTTTATCAAGTAAACGCATGTAAAACGGCCATTCTCTTTTTCTGAAAAAAAAGTATAGAGCCGAAGTATAAAAGAGTTCGCCCCGGTAACACTGGTTACTGAGGTGATGAGCAAATGAATGAAAACCAGAAAAAAACAGGACACGAGGAATCTCCTAAAATTGGATTGGGAGAGCCGGTCAAACCGGTATCCGCGTGGAAGAGACTATTGTCGAAGAGATGGGTTTACCCGGCAGCGTATGTGGCGGCAGCGGCAATTATACTAACCTTAGTGTGGGTCTACCAGGATGCGAGCAACAAGCCTTTGGACTCGACCCCCGCCAGCGTGACCGACACTGTAAACTTGTCCGGCGAAGAGGAAGCCGCAACCGAGGAGGGAACGAAAGGGGAAGAAGCGACCGAAGTCATCGCCTCCTCCGAAGATCTCACTTGGCCGGTGGCGAATGTCGCCGATGTGGCCGTCGTGAAGCCGTTCTATGAGAAAGAGGGTTCAGCCGAGGAACATCAGGCCGCCCTGGTACAGTACAACGACACGTTTACGCCGAACACCGGAATCGACTTGGCTCGTGAGGACCGCAAGCCATTCGAGGTAACGGCCGCCATGAGCGGGAAAGTGACGCGGGTTGAAGAAGTGCCGCTGCTCGGGTATGTCGTGGAAATTACCCACGCCAACAACCTGAAGACCGTGTACGAAAGCTTGGGCGAAGTGAAAGTGAAGAAGGATGCCGAAGTGAAGCAAGGCGACACGATCGGCAGCGCCGGCCGTAACGAAATGGAGAAGGACCTCGACAACCATGTCCATTTCACGATTTACGAAAACGGCGAGTTGGTCAACCCGGCAACCGTACTTCCGAAAAACTAACGGTAACCCATCCATCCAACTTATGGGACTGCAAGCCGATCCGGACATCCGGATAGCTGCAGCAGACAAGCGGAGAGCGAAGAGCTCTCCGTTTTTTTTGTTCGCTCACGAATAGAGGCACCTCAGCCGTTTCACCTCCAAAGCATGAGCTTGTCCCGCCCTGCTGCACCTTCCCTCGAGGTGACCAAAGGTAAAATAAATGGCCTCGCCCAGGCTTGTCAGGCTTGGAAACAAAGAATATCTAGGCCCGCCCCTCATATAATGTACCAAACTATCTCGAGTTGAGGGAGGCGGGAGCGTGCACGATTACATCAAGGAACGGACGATAAAGATTGGGCGGTGCATCGTGGAGACACGGCACACCGTTCGAACCATCGCCAAGGAATTCGGCGTTTCCAAAAGCACGGTGCACAAGGATTTAACGGAACGTCTGCCGGAGATCAATCCGGATTTGGCGGATCAGGTTAAGCACATTCTCGAATATCACAAATCGATCAGACACCTGCGCGGCGGGGAAGCGACAAAGATCAAGTATAAGAAAAAAGGTCAATCCAAACGCGAGGTGATTAGCTCGGTTAATTAATGGGTAATTATTTAGTTCACCCATCGAACGATTATCATTGTATCATTCCCCTAAAGTATGGTATTTTTAAATATGGTATAAGATGCGATATTTATCGACTTATGTCGATCATCAAATTTCCGTGATTTAAAAAATACGCTTTGGGGGATCGAATGATGGGCAAGGATATTGGGATTGATTTAGGCACGGCCAATGTGCTGATTCATGTAAAAGGAAAGGGAGTCGTTCTTGACGAACCTTCCGTTGTCGCGATTGACAGCGACGGAAGACGGGTACTGGCCGTCGGTGAAGAAGCAAGACGGATGGTGGGCCGGACGCCCGGAAATATCACTGCAATTCGTCCCCTGAAGGACGGAGTCATTGCCGATTTTGAAATTACGGAAACGATGTTGAAATACTTCATTGATCGGGTGGGCGGCAGAAGCTGGTACAGTCACCCGAGAATTCTGATCTGCGCGCCGACGAACATTACTTCGGTGGAGCAGAAATCGATTCGCGAAGCCGCCGAACATAGCGGCGCCAAAGAAGTGTATCTGGAAGAAGAACCGAAAGCGGCTGCAATCGGAGCCGGCATGGATATTTTCGAACCGAGCGGCAACATGGTTGTCGACATCGGCGGCGGAACGACGGATGTGGCGGTGCTCTCCATGGGGGACATCGTCACGGCTTCGTCGCTTAAAGTCGCGGGGGACAAGTTTGATGCTGCCATTATTAAATACATTAAAACGAAGTACAAGCTATTGATTGGCGAACGGACCGCGGAAGATATCAAGATCGGTATCGGAACGGTATACCCGAACGGACGGATAGCCGAGATGGATATCCGGGGCCGGGATATGGTGTCCGGGCTGCCGCTGACCGTGACGATTACGGCAAACGAAATTCAAGAGGCCTTGGCCGATCCGGTATCCTCCATCGTCGCCACCGCCAAATCGGTGCTGGAGCGCACTCCGCCGGAATTGTCCGCCGACATTATCGATCGCGGCGTGATTTTGACCGGGGGAGGCGCTCTGCTGAACGGACTGGACGAGCTTCTCGCCGAAGAGCTTCGCGTACCGGTGCTGATCGCGGAAGATCCGATGCACTGCGTGGTGAAGGGAACGGGCATCATGCTCGACAATTTGGACAAGGTGCTAAGAAGAAAGTTCTAATCGTCCGATATAATAAGAAGGAATGTGTTGCCCGGTAAGTTAGGGCGTTGAATATATAGCGTTTGGAGGTAAGGCCATGCTAAGAGGTCTCTATACCGCGGCGTCCGGCATGATCGCCGAGCAGCGGCGGCATGATACGGTCACGCAGAATATCGCCAATCTCAATACACCGGGCTACAAATCGGTGAATACGGTGGCGCACTCTTTTCCTGAAATGTTAATTTCCCTGATGGGGGACAAGCAGTCGGGAGCCACTTCGCGTATCGGGAAGCTGGTAACCGGGGTGTTTGCAGAAGAGAGTATGCCGGCGTTTACGCAAGGGGATTTGAAGGAAACCGGCAATGGGACCGATTTTGCCTTGATCTCGCAGCTGAGCCTAACCGACCCGGCAACGGGCCAACCTTATGCTTTTGATGCTTCAGGTAAATTCGTCACGGAGGACGGCGAGGTGATTTATCAGCCTCAGGCTTTCTTCGCCGTAGAGGATAACGAGGGTAATGTGCGTTATACCCGGGACGGCAGCTTCTCCGTGAATACGGCGGGGGAACTCCGAACATCCAGCGGTTATCGGGTACTGGATAACACGGGCAATCCGATCATCCTCAACCCCGGTTTATCCGTGGATACGCTGACCAGCGATGAAGCCGGGAATTTGACGGCGCTCGACAATACCGGTGCCCCGGTGAATCTGGGTGCTCTGGGACTTACGGTGGTCGAACAACCTTATCAACTGGTTCGGGAAGGCAACGGAGTCTACCGCGTCGCTGACGAAGAGGCGGCGGGCGTGCGCGAACTGGTGCAGGGTACGGATGTGGCAGGTGTACGCCAAGGCTACCTGGAGGTATCCAATGTGGATACGGCTCAATCGATGGTGGATTTGATGGCCGCCCAGCGGGCTTATGAATCCAATCAAAAAATGATCCAATATTACGATCGTAGTTTAGATAAAGCGGTGAACGAAGTCGGCCGCGTGTAAGGTAAGCGAATGGCTATAACAGGAGGTGCGGCATGAATAATACCATCATCAGCGCGATGGTTTCGATGAGCGGGATTCAGCAACGTCTGGACTTGCTAGCCGACAACATCGCGAATGTGGATACGGCGGGGTACAAACAGAAGCAAGCTAACTTCGAAGATACGTTGACCCGGGTACAACAGCAGACTTCCGATCTGAATTTGCCTGGCCGCGCCACGCCGTCCGGCTTCACTCTCGGCTTCGGTTCGAGAATGTCGCAGGTGACGGTGAATTATACTCAAGGCTCCATTAAAGAGACCGGAAATCCGACGGATTTAGCGATTCAAGGGAACGCGATGTTCAGTGTATTGACGCCGGATGGCGTTGTGGCTTATACCCGGGGCGGGGATTTCCACGTTCAACCGGATCCGGCCGATACCGGCGCCGCTTTTTTGGTGAATAATCAAGGGTATGTTGTTTTGAACGCGGATGGGGACCCGATCACGTTCCCGTCCGATGCCAAGCTTAGTGTGGATGCGGAGGGGAATCTCCTTGCCACGAACGGGGAAGGAACGGCCGAAGTGGGACGAATCGCTTTGCTGACGGCTGAACGGCCGGATGTGTTGGTCCAGAAAGATGGCAACTTGTTTGTCCTGGCAGCGGGTGTTGATCCGGCTCAGGCTATGGTCGATACGATGAGCCTACCGCAGGATCAGCGGGCAAGCCTTCGCCAAGGGGCGCTCGAGGCTTCCAACGTGGATTTGACCGATGCGATGGCGGAAATGCTCCAGGTGCAGCGCGCTTATCAATTGACGGCTCGAGCGCTGACTTCCGGCGAAACGATGATGGGCTTGGCCAACAACTTGCGCGGATAGGTGGGAAGCTTCATGACGGAAGACAATCAACCGGTTGCCAAACGGCCCGCCTGGATCGTAATCCTGCGTATTGTGCTCGTGTTGCTCGTTCTCGTTGTAGCTCTGGCGGCAGGTACCGTCGTAGGTTACGTCGTTTTCGGCAAGCAGGATGCTTCGGATATCTGGAGCTGGTCGACGTGGCAGCATGTTTTCGATTTGGTGTTTGCTTCGTAAATGACGCATATATAATAGAAGAAACAGAACGAATTTAACAGAAATGTCCACAAACTCTCGGCTGACGGGAGTTTTCTTTTTGTATGCGAAAAATGTATAATGATGGGGGACTCTACGGCAATAGCAAGTCAAAAGGGCTTTATCCGTAAGCGACCGAGAGGTCATTTTCGGATAAGCCCCTTATCTTAACCTTCGCTTCTGCAGAGGCGAAGGATAACTACAGTGTGACCGGATGCCTTCGCTTTTATTCCGCTAAATCGAAAGGAGATTACATATGTTAAACACGAATGAAATCCAGGAGATTCTTCCACACCGTCCTCCGTTCTTGCTGGTGGACCGCATTATCGAGCTCGAGGAAGGCAAACGGGCTGTCGGCATCAAGAACGTGACGATCAATGAGCCTTTCTTTACCGGACATTTTCCCGGATATCCCGTCATGCCTGGCGTACTGATTACTGAAGCGTTGGCGCAGGTTGGGGCTGTGGCGATATTGCATGTGGAGGCGAATCGCGGCAAAATCGGCTTCTTGGCGGGTTTGGATGAATTCCGCTTCCGCGGCCAAGTGGTTCCGGGGGATACGCTGCGTCTGGAGGTCGAAATTACCCGCATGAAGGGTTCGATCGGCAAAGGCCATGCCATCGCCAAGGTGGACGATAAGATTGTCGCTGAGGGAGATATCATGTTCGCCTTGTCCTAAATGGGCTGAAGAGAATACTGAGGAGGAGAAACAACCAATGACTGAAATCAGCATGGCTGTACGAGAGAAGCTGGAAGGTTGGCTGCAAGACCCATCGATTGATGAAGCGACCAAACAAGAGTTACGCGATTTGGAAAATAACCCGGCCGAACTCGAAGACCGATTCTATCGGGATTTGGAGTTCGGTACGGGCGGTTTGCGTGGCGTGATCGGCGCCGGGAGCAACCGCATGAACCTTTATACGGTAGGCCGTGCTTCGCAGGGCTTTGCCGAATATATTCTGGAAGCGCATGCCGGCCAATCGGGGGCGCCTTCGGTTGTAATTGCGCATGATTGCCGTCACTTCTCGCCGGAATTTGCGCTTGAGGCGGCTTTGGTGCTGGCCGGCAACGGGATTGTCGCAAAGCTGTTCCCTTCGCTTCGCCCAACGCCACAGTTGTCGTACTCCGTACGTTCGCAGAAGGCTACCGGGGGCATCGTCGTTACGGCGAGTCACAATCCGCCGGAGTACAACGGCTACAAAGTATATAACTCGACGGGTGGACAGCTGGTACCGCATGAAGCGGAACAGGTCATTGCCCGGATTCAAGATATCGCCTCTTTTGCACAGGTCAAGCGGTTAAGCCGCGAGGAAGCGGAAGCGAAGGGGCTGCTCGTATGGCTGGGGGCCGCCGAAGATGAGGCGTTTGCGGAGACGGTGGCGAACACCAGCGTTAACCGTGAACTGATGGCATCCGGTGCGGCTAAGGACCTCGTGGTCGTCTTCACTCCGCTGCACGGAACAGGAAATCTTCCCGTTCGCGGCGCATTGGCGAAGATCGGGTTTACGCAAGTACACATCGTGAAGGAGCAGGAATTGCCGAATGGCGATTTTCCAACGGTGAAGTCTCCGAACCCGGAAGAACGGGAAGCCTTTACGATGGCAATCGAGCTGGGCAAGCAAGTGGGCGCTGATTTGCTAATCGGCACGGACCCCGATGCAGACCGGATGGGTGCGGTCGTGCGGACGCGAGATGGTGAATATGAAATCCTTACGGGTAACCAATCGGGCTCCTTACTCGTCCATTATGTATTAAGCCAATTAAAGGAGAGAGGAGCGCTACCGACCAACGGCGCGGTCGTCAAGACGATCGTAACCAGTGAATTCGGCGCCGCCATTGCCCGCCATTACGGAGCTACGGTGTTTAACACGCTGACCGGCTTCAAATATATCGGCGAGAAGATGAATGAGTTTGAAGCCTCCGGCAAATTTACTTATTTGTTCGGTTATGAGGAAAGCTACGGATATCTGGCGGGCAACTATGCGCGAGACAAGGATGCCGTCGTGGCTTCCACGCTGATCTGTGAAGCGGCTGCTTATTATAAACGCCAAGGCAAGACGTTGATCGACGTATTGGAAGAGCTGTACGGGCAATTCGGCTACTACCGCGAAGCGTTGGCATCCCGGACATTAAAAGGGAAAGATGGTTTGGCTCAAATCGGCGCGCTGATGGAAGCGTTCCGCAGCAATTCGCCGGAAGAAGTCGGAGGCGTACGTGTATCCGAAGTGCTTGACTACTCGCTTGGACTTGACGGTTTGCCGAAGGAAAACGTTCTGAAGTTCTTGCTGGAGGATGGTTCTTGGTTCTGTCTGCGTCCATCGGGTACGGAGCCGAAGATCAAATTCTACTTTGGCGTGTGCGGGACTTCTACGGAAGACGCCAAGTCTCGATTGAATCGGATTCAGGACGATGTGCTGGCTCGCGTCGATAAGTAAACGGATTGTTTAAGTTTGGGGAAACAAATAACAGATGTGGATTGATGCATTTTTGAGGAGGTACCTTAGTGATTCGAAGTTGGCAGCGGTGGAATAACGCTTCCCGCAAATGGTTGTGGGTTTTGGTGATAGTCGGAATCCTGGCATCCGTGCCGGTGATCGCACAGCGGGTTCAAACGGAATCGTCCGCGAATAAGGTGGAGTTCGTCTTTAATTATCGAGGTTTGGTGGATATCGCTTCGTATCAGGCGGATCCGCAGGCGTATCTGGACGAACAGCTGGACCGGTTGAAGGAAGCCGGCGTAGGCACGATGGCGATGTTTGAAAGCACGCTCGACGAATTGTCGAAGACGCGTCGAATTATGGTGTTTAGTTCCGTGGAGGCTGCGAAGCTGAACGGGGCCGTCATTACGGAGAACGGGAATTACACGTACCTGGCTTTTACCAATGCGGAGAACGAAGCGCAGTTGAAGCCAATGATCGAAGCGGCGTTCCGCAAACTGGACGTGCCGGTGGCGAACTGGCAGTATCAGGATCAAGGAGGTCTCGTGATCGGCATGGGGATGGAGGAAGCGGTCATAAAGCCGTTGCCGCTGGATCCCATCGCGTTCGCTATGCTGCGGGAGAAGGGCTTTACGATTCTACCGCGGCTATCTGACAATATCCCTTATGATCAGGAAGAGATGGATCAGGAGCTGGCCTTTTTCGCCGAGAATGGGGTCACCCGCATTTTGTTCGATGGGGAAGCGGTTAAAGGCTATACGGATAACGAGTCGAAAAACAGCCTGCAGGGATTTGCCGATTCGCTGAAGAAACACGGCATTGGTATCGCGGCCATCGAAAACCTGAAGGCCCCGCAAAAAGGCTTCAACAAGCTGGCCTATTTGATCGACTATAATGTGGTGCGCCTGCACTCTTTGGCCGATACGGAAGCGACCCAGGAAAAGGCGACGCTGGCCGACCGGTTCGTGCTCGCTACCAAAGACCGGAATATCCGGATGGTGTATCTCAACGCATCCGCTTCTAAGGACTTGGCAAAAGCTGCGATTACGAATCCAATCGACAATTTGATCGGTTCGCTGCAAGCTCCTGGTAAGGCCATTGAGCGGATCGAAAACAATGGGTTCGAGCTGGGACAGGCAGAAGCCTTTACGATTCATGACGCAAGCTGGCAAAAATACCTCAAAGCGTTGGTCGTTCTCGGAGGCGTAGCGTTCGTAGCGCTGCTGATTTCCTTCTTCTTGCCATCGCTCACGCTAGCGGCTTTTGTGCTCGGATTGATCGGCTCGGCCGGACTTTACGTGCTGAAGCCGGTATTAATGGAGCAGGCACTGGCTCTGTTCGTCGCCATCAGTGCTCCGACGATCGCCATGATCCTGGCAATTCGCAAGGTGCAGGAACTGCAAGAGAAGCATTCCACCCTGCTGCCTGGCGGACGCCGGTTGACGCATACGATCGTGTTGTTTATTAAAACGTCATTACTATCACTGACCGCCGTACCATTCGTCATCGCCCTGCTGAACAACATTACGTACAGTTTGGTGCTGAATCAGTTCCGCGGCGTAAGTTTGCTGCATTTGGGACCGATTTTGCTGATCGCGATCTATGTGTTCCTGTATCGGGGGAACTCGGTCTGGGAGGAATTGCGGAAATGGCTGAACATGCCGATTACGGTATTATGGGTAGCCGTTGCTGCGGTGCTTGGGATTGCGGCTTTGTATTATTTGTCCCGGACCGGCAATGCGGGAACGCTGCTGCCGGGCGAAGCGGCCTTCCGCTCCTTCCTGGAGAACGCCTTTGGCGTGCGGCCGCGGAATAAGGAATTTTTGCTGGCGCATCCTTTGTTTATTGTAGGTTTGTTCGCGGCCTTCCGCTATCGTTGGGCGATGTTCGCGATGATTATTGCGGTGATGGGCCAGCTGTCGATGGTCGACACGTTTGCGCATATTCACACTCCGGCAGTGCTTTCGCTGATTCGCGATGTTCTCGGTATGGGACTGGGACTGGTGATGGGTCTGATCGCCGTTCTGGTTTGGCAAATCATTGAAAGGTGCTGGGATAAATGGTCGCCACGACTACTAAAACTTTAGTCCTGTCGGGGTATTACGGATTTCGCAACAGCGGGGACGAGGCGGTACTTCAATCCATCTTGCTGGCCCTCGAAGAGGAAGGGCTTACCACGGGCGTGGATATTAAGCCCATCGTGTTGTCGATGGATCCGGAATGGACGAGTCGGACGTACGGCGTGGAATCCGTGCACCGGATGAAACTTGGCGAGGTAAGGAAGGCTATAAAGAGCAGCGACGGTTTGATCAGCGGAGGCGGCAGCCTGCTGCAGGATGCTACGGGAATGAAGTCGATCCCGTATTATCTGGGTGTAATCAAGCTGGCGCAATGGCTCGGCAAGCCAACCTTCGTTTACGCCCAAGGCATCGGACCGGTGAACCGCAAGCTGTTCCGGCCGTTGATCGCTTCGGTGTTCCGGCGCTGCGACTATATTTCCGTGCGCGATGCGGAATCGGCGAGTTTGCTGCGGGACATGGGACTTCGCGGCAAGGACGCCGTTCAGGTCGTGCCTGACCCTGTCATGGGATTGGCGTTGTGGGAGCATGTCGCTGGGCCGGAGGGGAACGGCGGCGTTTCGGGCGAGTCCGCCTCGGAGCTGCCGGTGGTTGGCGTGTCGGTTCGCTTCTGGAACGAAGCTCGAACCGAGCTGACGCAGCTGGCCGAGGGGCTCAAGCTGCTCTGCCGCCGCAAGCCGGTGCATATCCGGTTCCTGCCATTTCATTTCCCCGGCGACGACGAAGCTTCGCGCTTCGTGATGGAACGGCTGGGAAATGTGGCGGAACGCGGTTGCACCGTGAGCATCGCGCCAGAGACGGAGCACCCGCAGGATATGCTGCGGGAGGTCAGTCGGTGCGGCCTGCTGGTCGGCATGCGGCTGCACAGCTTGATCTACGCCGCCTCGCAGAACGTCCCGCTGCTCGGCGTCTCGTATGACCCGAAGATCGACCATTTCCTGGGTCGCATCGGAAGCGTCCCGGTTGGGACCACGGAGGAGCTGGATCCGCGGATTCTGGCCGCGGAAGGGGAGCGCCTCCTGCAGGAAGCCGGGACGTGGCGCAAGAGCCACGCCGCGCAAATCGCGGATTTGAAGCGGGAAGCACGGGTGCCCGCGCGGCGGATCGTTGAATTTTTACGAAAGTGATGGGTGAACAGGTGATGACCAAGATCAAGGAAGGTATCCCGACGGTTTCGGTATTTGGCGTACCCGTCTGCAAATGGGGAATGAAAGACACAGTCGCTCATTTAACGAATGCGGTTGCGGACAAGGCGCCGCATCATGTGATAACGGCGAACCCGATCATGATGATGGCGGCCATCGAGAACCCGGAATACAAAGCGATGATGCAAACCGCTGAATTGATCGTAGCGGACGGAACGGGCTTGGTCTGGGCCGCGCAAAAAGGCGGCGATCCGGTTGCGGAACGCGTGCCGGGGTACGAGCTGCTGCATGAATTAATGAAGCAAGGGGAACGCCGGGGCTGGAAGGTGTACTTGCTTGGCTCAGCGCCGGACGTTGTGAAGGAAACCGCCCGCCGGTTGGCGCTGCAATATCCCGGTACGACGATTGCGGGATACCGCGACGGTTATTTTGGGCCCGATCAAGACCAGGAAGTCATCGATGAGATCGTCAAAGCCGCTCCCGATCTGCTGTTTGTCGCCCGGGGGGCGGACACGCAGGAGCCTTGGATCGCGAAATACAAAGACGTCTTGCGCGTCCCTGTCATGATGGGGGTCGGCGGCAGCTTTGACGTCATTTCCGGACGCACCAAAAGAGCCCCCATGGCGTTCCGGAAGCTTCGACTGGAGTGGCTGTACCGGTTGCTAAAGGAACCTACCCGCTTCCGCAGAATGCTTGCGCTGCCGAAATTTGCCGTGCGCGTGCTGCGGGAGAAAGAAAACCTTACGAAAATGGGCTAAATGTCTCGATTTCCATGAATAACTGCGGTTTTTTGCACAAATACGGGGTTGGTGTTTCTCCTCATTCGGAGTATAATCATTCCGGTGCAGAACAATTGGAGGTCGAAATGTAATGTTGATGATTTATATCATCGGGTTCATCGTTTCACTTGGCTTGGCTTTGGGCCTAACGCCGCTCGTTAAGAAGTTTGCAATTAAGGTCGGTGCTGTGGACGTACCCAATGCGCGCAAAGTGCATACACGAATTATGCCGAGACTCGGTGGTTTAGGGATTTTCTTATCTTTTGTCATCACGTTTTTTCTGCTTCTCCCGTTCCTTCCGGACGTATTCTCGGTACGCGAAGTGAACTTCATCAAAGCTTTCCTGGTCGGTGGGACGATCACCGTGCTGCTGGGAGCTTTCGACGATCGCTTCGATTTACCGGCCAAACTTAAATTTGTCATTCAAATCGCAACGGCCTGCGTGGTCGTGTTCGTGTTCGATATACGTATTGAATTCGCTAATATTCCGTTCCACACGTATGCCGCCGTGGAGACCTGGGTAGCGATTCCGTTCACCATCCTGTGGATCGTAGGCGTGACGAACGCTATTAACTTGATCGACGGCTTGGACGGACTGGCAGCAGGGGTTTCCGCTATTGCTATCGGTACGATCGCCGTGATGTCGTTCCTGATGGGTAACGTGATGGTGGCGCTGCTCTGCTTGTTGCTCCTGGGCAGCATTATCGGATTCTTGTACTTCAATTTCCACCCGGCCAAAATCTTCATGGGCGACTCGGGCGCCCTGTTCTTGGGCTTCAGCTTAGCGCTGTTGTCGCTGCTCGGCTTTAAGCAGATCGCGATCGTGTCGTTCCTGACGCCGCTGATTCTGATCGGCGTGCCGCTCTCGGACACGATGTTCGCCATCGTCCGCCGCTGGATGCAGAAGAAGCCGATCTTCTCGCCGGACAAGGGTCACTTGCACCATTGCCTGCGCGAGCTTGGATTCAGCCACCGCCAGACGGTGCTGATCATTTACGGCATCGCCGCCTTCTTTGGCGTGCTGGCCGTCATCCAATCGTCGGCCGCGATGTACAACGCCAACTGGGTGACGTTCGTCGTCATCTGCGTCATGGTCTTCTTCCTGCAAATCGGCGCCGAGGTCATCGGCCTGATCGGCAAGACCAAGCGCCCGGTGCTCGACTTCCTCGCCCGCATGCGCATGAAAGCCGGCGCTGAACGCGGCACGAAGTAACAGCAACAAGTAAGCAACAGTACGAAATTATAGCATCCCTAAATGCAGGACGATTATGCATTTCTTGACTTGATGAGTGGACAACCCCTGATTGGCTTAGTAAAGCCGTAGGGGTTGTTTTTTTGTATGCATGTCTGCCACGTTTCGAGGGGGGCTGACGTAACGGACACCAGAGCCGTTATTTGCACGGATGAGCTTATTGCGTGGATGCTAACGGACCGAGGTGACCTTAATCCGGTCATCTTTGGTGAATTTGCGTAAGTAAGGGTCCAATAAGGCCCGTACAGTCCGTTAGAACGGGAAATGTCCGGGAAATGTGCAAATAAGGTCATTGGGGTCCGTTACAAAGCCAGGAGAGGAATATCCATGAGCAAACCCTCGTCGGAATCGCCGAGGTCTTTTTCGCGTCCCGCGATTTTCATTGGATTCTTCTTCATGTTTTCCTAAAATTCTTCCACTTTTCGACCGATAACATATGTAAGTGACGCTTTTGGGCAGTCCCTGCCGAACTTTGACGGGGACATCAACACACACTACACGACAAAGGAGAGATTAATCCATGCAACGCTTTAAGAAGCCGATCGTTTGGCTCGCTCTGATTGCCCTTGTGGTTGGCTTGTTACCAGTGGGCGCAGCCTCTAAGGCTCACGCAGCACCTGATAACTGGGCTCCTCCAAGTTATTTCATTCCCGATGATGTTATGTTACAAAGCACTGTATCATTAGATCCTAAAAGTACTGATGTCAAGACAAAATTAAGCAGAGAGAATGTACAAATATCGAATAGTGCGGATTTCCCTATCGATGGATCTTTCAAGGACGTGAGTTCAAATCTGGAAGTCACAGTTCAACAGTTGAATTCGACTTCTACCGGTTGGGTACCGAATGCTACAAATGTGGCCTCCACAAAGCTAACGGATAACGGTAATAATCGCTTCTCTGTAACTTTGAAGTTGTTCCCTGGTTATAATAAAGTCACCTTCTCTGGCACTCAGGGGAGCACCAAGCGTACAGATACATTCTATATTTTGTTTGACAAGGTTCCGACATTAATTAATGCGCAAGTTTACTGGCCAGGAGGCACGGGGGTCAATCTCAATGAGGACGCACGTGCAGTCGTCTCAACAAAACGAATCATGATTCGTGGTACATTGAGTAATGCCACTAAAGTCGGTGTAAAGGTTAATGGAGAAGAGTCTCAATGGGGGACCATACTCGATAATGGAGACTTCTTTACAAGTTACTTAACTTTGAAATCTGGTCTAAACACTTTGGAAATTGGAGTAGAAAACGAAACAAGTAAAATAACGGCGACAAGATTAATTTATTTTTTTGATGAGAACCAACCATTCGTAGAGTTGAATTTGTACCATGATGGTTCGAATATCGATCTGTTGTCTCAGAAGCCAATCATTTCAAAGACGCCAAACGAGGCAGGATTGTCTGGACAGGTCCTTCTTCCATACAAAAGCGAAACATACGCATCAGGCGGTGTGGCTACAAACCCTATCACCGTGTCAGTTAATGGCGGTACTCCTAGTTCCCTTGCCACAACAGTCACCGAGGAAATTGTCATTCCAGGCGCTGACGGAATAACGCCTGCTTATCGCTTGGTCACATTTAATACATCTGGGAAATTTACATTTGCAAATACTGAGGATCAGGATATTGAGGTTACTGTAAAATATGGAGCTGACCCGACAAAACAATACACGGGTAGTCACAAAGCTTCATTCAAATATCTCGAGGGGCAGAAGGTTATTAAAAGCATCCATCTGCTGGAGAACTATACTGGAGGGGACGTAAGTAAGGCTACCAAGAAATTGATCAGCGGCTCTCAGAACAATATTCCTCAAGTTAGCTCATCCGACTTTTACATCCTCGTTGAAAGTACGGAAGCAATTGATGATAGCAATGTATTGAATGGTATGTATTTACCGCTTAGCACCAATGCTTTGAATATTACAGCTGTTGATCCCCAACCAGCTGGAGTAACAGCAAATCAAGTACTATATAAAATAGAAGGATTTGCAAGTGGTACGCAGCAGGTACGTTTTTATTTAGATGATTCTAATGCGTACTACAACGGCAATATTACTTTTGTTTCCAGAAGTAGTATCCGTGTCAATAATCTGTTGAACGGCCAGACGATTGAAATTGATTCGGCTGCTACAACGACTAGTACAATCACCATAACAGGTGAATACACTGGGTTTGGTGATTCTACTGCATCTGGATTTAGTTTTTATAATCAAGTTGTTGTTAATGGTACAGAACGTTTTCCTAATAATCAGGACACTTGGCTAAATCAAACAACCGGTCAATTCTCCCTTACATTCAATGTTGCGAATACGGGCCCTCTGTACTACGGGCAAAATACGATTGTGTTGTCTGGTAAAACTTCAGGGACCAATCCCAACATCGTGACAGAAACATTACGTTTCTTTATCGTTGATAAGAATAAATCAACCATCGACAAATTTATTCCCGTAGCAGCCCCATCTGATCCAGCACAACGGGTAACTTTTGTCGAAGATATCGATTCCAATAACATTGATAAGATTTTTCAACAAGCAACGGACTTTACACCAACTGACACCGGATTTATTACGGGTCGAAGTAGTTACGATTTAGTGCTGCATGGTGGTGGCGCTGAGCGAATAGAACTTTATTTGGGTAGTGAACTTTTCTTTGCTACAGACATAAGTTCAACATCAGCCAATAACTATAAGGTCGGACAGCCGATCAGTGAAGGCAAAACAGGCTATGTTTACGATTTTGCAGGTACGCAGCAGAATTTTATTTTAAGAATCAGGGACATTAAGTTTGATAGTCAGGTTTCCATGAGTCATATCTACAATATGGATCTTATCAATCGAACTGGATCCAGAACTAGCCAAAAACTGGAGGTCCAACGAGAGGTTTCAGCGTATCGTATTATTGCTCCGCAGCCCACGGTAGGTGGCCAGATCATAGTGAATAAGAACTTCGTTCGATTTGATATCGAGGCTGAGGGGGCCACCGCAGTAACGATCGGTAAGGATACTGCTACCAAACGCACCGATTTGGAGGCGAATTCGATTAGCCGATTTAGTTACGACTACGTCGGCTTAAAGAAGGATGCATGGAATACAATTAAAATTAATATTGACCGTAATGGAATTAAGACAAGTACTGATGTTAGGGTGTACTATGCAAGCACCGTTGCTATAGACTCTCAATTCATGGCTGAGAAAGTAAGCAACAAATATAGTGTGTTTAATAAACAACTTGAGTTAACCTTCCCTAAAGGTACCGTATTGCAGAATGCGTTAGTGCCGAAAAACGAAGTTGTAAAGTTCTATCCAGATAATAAGCTGTTGTTTGGGATAGCGGATCCTTCGGATGGTGTAGTGGAAAGAAGAAATGATTATGGGAATGTGATCTTCGATCCACTGAGCGGCGAAGATAGCGGTTATCGTGAAATTGGCAAACCCGATTACGAAGTGTCCTTGTTCGTTGCAGAAGATTATAACTTCACAAAAGTATCGGATGTCTATTGGATTAGTGGTGGTATAGGCGAATTAGAGAACTCGCCGGCAACCAATGGTTTGCCGCCTTATTCCTCCTGGTATTCGTTCCCTTCAAAGAACAGCACTGACCCGGTTAGTTATATGTTAATTGATCCAACTCGGAGACTTGTTCCTTCCGCACGTGGAGAACTAACGTTAGCATATAACCCTAATGTAGTCGATGCCGCAGGTACTACATTGACCGTATTCCGTTTAACGGAAACGGGTGAATGGGAGAACATCGGCGGCGAAGTGGATACGAAAAACCACACGATCACAGTGCCGTTTGACAAGTTCGGTTATTACAAAGTCATGAAGATGAAGAGCAGTTTCAAGGATATTACGGATCATAGATGGGCGCGTGATATTCTTAATGGCTTATACGCTAAGGGGATCATGAAAGACAATGGTCTTCGTTCGGGTCTGTTTGGAACAGACGATGAGATCAAGCGAGGAGAATTTGCCACGTTATTGGTCAAAGGCTTGAATCTTCCTCTGAACTATGATGACAATCAAACATTCTTTGAAGTTGGCCCAGGTGCCAAGACAAACACTTGGTCCTATGAATACATTGAAACCGCAGCGAGAGCTGGTATCGTAACTGGTCTTGGGGATGGATACTTCGGTGTTAATGAAAGTTTGACTCGCGAGCAGGCTGCAGTCATGATTGCAAGGGCGTTGAAATTGAAAACAGCTATAAACGATAGTAAGTTGGAGGCGACCTTGGCAAAGACATTCCTAGACTCCTCGAAAATCGATATTTATGCTCGTCCCGCAGTTCAGGCTGTATACAAAGCCAAGATTATGAGCGGTAATCCTGTCACGGTTCCAGGACAGAAGAAATCGTCTTATAATTTTAACCCGGATAGCCCAATGACACGGGCTGAAGCTGGAAAGATAGCGGTGGAGTTGCTTAAGAAGAGCACTAGTATCTTCCCTAAGAACTTTGGCTAATTTAAGGTGTACAGGCGGTTGGAGACTTATGATCTCTGGCCGCTTCTTTTTTTTCCAATTACATCATTTTGTGTTTTCGCCCACTTTACGTTAAAATAAGCAGAGTAATAGACAATACGCAAAAGGGTGAACTTGAACAGATGAAACCGATCCTATCTAAACCGCAGTTGGGTTATTCAAAAGCAAAGCGCAAATTTGAGGATAAATCCAAAGTTTTAGAGAAGCGCATTGAAGAAACTGCAAAGCTGCAAGAAGTAACCCAGGAGGTCATGGAAGGACTAGTTATAGAAACTGGCTTTCATGATGCTTTCACCGAGCTGCGTGAAGCGGAGAACGAATTGATCGAGTGGTCTCATAACACCATGAAGCATGAGAAGACATACAAGGACAACAAGCAAGCTGTTGATGAGATGTATGAGAAATTGAATACCGATCCGCAAATGCGGGCTCGTATTATCCAATTGGCCATGAGAGTAAGATAAATTCTGAAGCCTATTGGTACGAGATTACCTATAAGGCGTCCCATTTAGGACGTCTTATTTGTCGTGTCCGAACATACAATGGAGATAGCGTGAAAATGGGAAAAGTTGCTTAATGACTGACATATTCCGGCATGATATACTAATTTCCGTCAGGCGGCAAGGGAGTCAAAAAGGCGTAACTAAGGGGAATCTTAGAAAAAGTTACAATCTCGCAATTTTTTTTAAAACCCCCGCAACTTTTTGAAACCTGCTGCGTTTAAGATGTAGAGCATTGACAATGGCGACCAAATTAGACATGGCAAGGTGTTCCTCATAGGGAAACTTGTCTATCTATTAGAAAAATTAGCTTTACGGCTCTAGGGACCCATTGTATAATGTTTAGGTAGGATTAGGAAACTAGTCTATTTCTACATTCTATCAAATGAATGAGGTTACAAGTTTCTGCAGTTTTGCTGCAGACCTAATTTATAGGAAACTTGCTCAAGCTCTAGAAAGGGGGTGCAATGGCTAATGAGTAACACGAGCTATTCATTTAAAGAAAATTCTCATGTGATAGTTAATCAAGGAGGAGAAAAAAAGGTTATGAAGAAAATTTTGTCCGTAGCTTTGTCTACAGCAATGGCATTCTCCATGTTTGCTTCCGTAGCATTCGGTGCTGATGCCAAACTGACTCCAGAGCAACAATTTAACACATTGAAAGAAGCAGGTATCGTATCTGGCTTCCCAGACGGCCTGTCCCACTTGGAAAAAACGTTGACTCGCGCTGAACTTGCGAAAATCATCGTTAACTCCATGAGCTTGGAACCAGTTGACGCTACTTCTTACAACGATAAGAACTATGCAAACCACTGGGGCCGCACTTACATTGAAGCTGCTACACAAGCTGGCATCCTCAATGGTAAAGATGCAGCTAAGAAACTGTTCGATCCGAACGGTGCAGTAACAGTTCAAGAACTGGCTAAAGTTCTGGTAACTGCTCTGAAACTGGAAGTTCCTGCTGACGCTAACAACACAGCATCCGCATGGGCTAAAGGTTATGTAGCCGCAGCTGTGGAAAAAGGATTCCTTCCTGAAGGTATCAACTACCAAGCTCAAGCTACTCGCTCCCAAGCAGTTGTAGCAGCTTATGCTATCTACGAAACAACTCAAGCTACCAAAGTTAAATCCTACAAAGTTGTTGACAGCAAGAACATTGAGTTCACGCTCTCCAACGACGAAGTAGTAAAAGTGACTTTGGAAAAAGAGCTGGAGCCTAACAAAGAAACTGAAGTTACCTTCAAAACTGCAGCTGGTGAAGAAATTAAAACCACTGTAACTTGGGAAGTAACTGCAGCGACTAAGGTTGAAAAGGTAACTGCAGACAACCTTAAGGAAGTCGTTGTAGCATTTGATGGCAGCGTAACTAAAGAAGAAGCTGAGAAAATCACCAACTACAAACTTGGTGACAATACTCTCACAGCTATCTCTAGTGCTAAATTGAATGAAGATGGCAAGTCTGTTGTTATCAACCTTCAAAGTGCACCTAAACTTGAGAATCAAAAGACATATAAGTTGACTGTAAGCAACATTGCGGGTGTTAAATCCCAAACTGTTGAATTTACAGCTCTTGATGTAACTGTGCCTTCTGTTAAAGGTGTTTCTGCACTGGGTAACAAAGTGATTTCTGTTAACTTCAGTGAACCAGTTGATAAAACAACTGCTGAAAACAGAGTGAACTACAAGTTGAATGGTTTTGTAGTGAATGGCGAGATCAAATTGTCGTCTGATCTTAAAACTGCAACTATTACACTCTACAGCAGAATGTCCAGTGGCGATAATAAGTTGACTGTAACTGGAGTAAAAGACTACGCTGGAATGACTATCATCAACTACTTGGATCAAGCGTTCTCTGTAGTGGAAGATAAAACTGCCCCAGCATCTTTTGAAATTGTTTCGGCAACATTGGATGCAGCAACAATTAAATTCAATGAAGCGATTGACAAAGACTCTGTTGATAAAGCCAATTTCTATTGGGCTGACACTACAACTGCCAAACACGCTGCTTCGAATGTTTACCCATCGGACAGCACATTTACAACTTGGGTAGTTGAGTTTACTGGTTCTGATAAGCTTCCAGCGCGTGAAACTACTCTTTACACAGACAAAATTCAAGATTTGTCGGGCAACTCGGTAGCTTCTTTGAATGCAAAAGTCAACGCTACTGTAGATGTGACTAGACCGGAAATCAAGAATCTTGACTTTGGTAAGGATTCTGCTGGAAACTACTTGACTGGCAACAAAGTACTGGAATTGTCCTTTAATAAGAAAGTTGATCTGGGTCAATTCACTGGAAGCAATGCAGAGAATATTACTGTGAAAGACTCTGACAACAAAGTAGTAGCTATTGGTGCTGCTGCAGCTTACAAAGTGGTTAACAGCATTACCGACTACAACACAGTACTCGTTACTCTTTCTAATTCCTTGAAAGACGATACCTCTTACACAGTTGAAGTTAAGAATGTTGTTGATGCTACAGCTTTGAACAACAAAATGATCCCTCAAACATTTACTGTCAAAGCACCATTGGTTACAGCACCAACTGTAGGTACTGTATCTGTTCAATACAATAGCATTGACGGTACTAGCATCATGGTTCCATTCTCTAATGAAATGACCTTGAATGGCGAGTACTCCATTGTTAAGAGTGACCGTTACATGATTCAAATCGGTTCCAACTGGTACCTGCTTCCTAGTGAGAGCAGCCTGGCTCCAACCTACGACAACAAAGGTGTAATCATTCGTATTCCTGCTGATGCTAAGTACGATGGAGCTAACACGATTACTGCTGCTTCTCAAGTTAAAGGTGTTAAGGTTACCTTGGTTGCTGACAAGAACGGTAACAAAATTAGCGGATTGACGGTGGAAAAAACCGGTGCGGGTATTTCCTTGGCAGCTGCCGCTTTGTTGGGTGGAGATGATGCTCCAGTCGCAACTGCAAATGATACAGTTAAAGTAACATTTGACCGTCCTCTTGCTTTTGTTGACAGAAACGACTTTAGAATTAACAGCACAATCACCCCTGAATCGGCTACTTATCAAACAGTAGGCGGCAAGGGTGTAGTAACTCTTAAACTTTCTTCTGATACTAAATTTACAGGAGATACTGGTGTGGCTGTAACAACTGTTGCATCGCCAGCATCTAAAGATCTTTTGGGTGCAAGCATCACTGGTGGACTTAGTGCTTCCATCGTTGATAAAATTGCTCCATCTCTTGTAGCTACTAACCCAGTACAAATTACTGCTAAAAACCAAATTACACTTACTTTTGACGAACCATTGCAAGATGCATTTGCAGGTGCTAACGCACAAGCAGTGGCTTCGAGCTTCGTAGTAACATATGGTTTGAACAATGATAAACTTGTTGCTGGTAGTGATTACACTGCGGCTATTGGGACTGCTCCAGCTGACAATACCGTCGTAATCACCATTACAAAGGCTGCTGAACTTACTAATGTTAAGGTTGCTTCTAATGACAGCTTGATGTATGTATTTGACAAAGCTGCTGTTTCGGTTGCTAACTCTAACAAAGTGTCCTTTGAAGCTAAGACTGCTACTCTTGCTACTGGCGTATCCGGTATCGATACTAAAGGTCCAGAAGTTGCAGGCGTTACGAATTTGGGCGTATACAATGCAAATGTAACACCAACATTTGATGGAACTGCTACTTTGGCTAAGGACGGAGGAGCGCCAGCAACATTTGCTACTGGTACAGCTATCACAGTTGATGGTTCCTATGTACTGGTTGCTACTGATGCTGCTAGTAACACGACGACTGTTAACTTTGTAGTTGATAAAACGGCTGCTACTGTAACAACTAAGTTGTCTGCTGCTGGTACGTTTACTGCAACAGGAACTCAAACGCTGGTGTTTAGTGAAGAGCTGAGTGCAGCTTCTAAAGCGACCGTTAAGGCAGCTGTTGATGCAGCATACGTCGTTAACGGAACTGCAACGGTTTCTAGTGCTTGGGGTACTGGTGCTTCGGCTAATACATTGACCGTTACTCTTGGCGGAACAATGGACGCAACAAACACGGTTGTATCCTCTGCTATTCCAGCACAAACTGTAACTGATTTGGCTGGTAATACTTCCGTAGCACTTGCTTTGCAATAATTCTTATCAAGAAAGCAGGGATCCGATATGGATCCCTGCTTTTTTAGTTTTAGTTGGTATGTTGTAAGTTATGTTTATGGATTAGTATGAGAGCTACTAATGATCCTGGAATTTCAGTTGGAAATAAACCTAATAATACTTAATATATAATAAAATCCAGCCTATAGTTAATATATGCTAAATCATTTTAAGCGCGGAAATGTATCAAAGTTAAGTACATAATTTATAATGTAATTTGAAACATTTGTACCTCCAATACGTTAATAAAGTAAGAGAACTTTTCTGCATGGGAGGAAATCAATTGAAAAAGTTACCGATTACAGCTGCTGCACTTGGAGTGACCATGTTGCTGGCAAGTGCTCAAGGTGTCACGGCGGCTAGTAGTAGCAATACAAAGTTAAATACATCCAAGACAACAACACAGCAGACTAAAACAGTGGTTCATACTTTGGCTAATTTAGCTCCTGTAAAAATTACGGCAAAGAGCATGGTTAAACTAACAGATATAAATATTCTTTCCCAAGATGAAGGAAGTATACTTACTTATACTTTGACAATAACAAATGGCGATAGCAAATCCTTGGACTTACTTGATTACTGGTCCAAGGTGAAGACAACAAGTGGCACAATTTATAGTACCTCGTTGATGTCAAAGGACAAAGGCAAAAAGACTTTATCAGCGGGCTCTTCGACAACCTTAACTTATGTGGCTAAGGTAGCAAAAAACGTAAAACCTAGTAATTTGATATTCCAAGTAATTAAGTGGGATTTTAGCCAGGCAAACTATGAGAGTCTAAAAGGACAATTCAAAATACCAGCTACATACTTGACCTCTACTCCAGAAAATCAATCGAAAACACTTAAAGTCTTTAATACTCCAGTTAAGATTCTAGTTAATCAATTTGCAGCTTACTCTTCTGGGGATTATAACTATGTAAATATAGGCCTGAATTTAACTAACATCGGATATAACATTTTTGAAGACCCGAAATTGAAATTTGTTATAAAAACCGCCAACGGAGCAAGTTATCCAATGTCTGCAGACCCGTCTAGCGTCGAATATAAAATTCAACCCCAAGATAATAAAACACTAAACTTGATGGCTGCTGTTCCCAAGAGTATGAAACTGGAGAAACTAGAGCTACAACTAGTTCAAGATGATGAAACCACAAAACTAAGTTTACCAATAGCAACTATGAAACTTCCGGATGTACAGAATAAGTCACTGGCCGTCGAACCTAATGTGGAGAAGTTTGTCCCACTTGGAAGCGGAAAAATAGCAGTAAGCGTTAGAGGAGCTACAGTTCTTGAGAGTTTTAATGAACACGATTTGTCCATGAGATTGATGCTCAGAAATACCAGCGGTACTACGGTAACTATCCCCAAATATACTTTTGAAGTTCAAACCGCTGATGGCTACCGGTTGCCGATCTCTTCTCAAATTGCGGATAATTTGACATTACAACCCCTTGAAGAGAGAGTAATTAACTTATCAGTAACTATACCTGAAAATGTAAACTATCAGAAACCCCAATTGTTTATGAACTTACCAGCTGCAACAGATTCCAAGGAGAGCTTTAGCTATCCTGTTGGCATTTTTGATCTTCCAGAGTTGCAACCTGTACAGAATATGATAGGCCAGAAACAGTATGTAACCACGTCGAACGGAATTTTGAGCTTTACTCTGTCATCGATTCAAAGATTGCCATGGAGTGATGGGGATCTTGTATCTGCGAAGATAACGGTTCAGAATACTGGGTTTAAAACAATTATGCTTCCTTCATTAATTGGTGAGCTAAAGTTAGACTCCGCCAAACTAACCAGTGATACCAAACTGATTCAAACTCAAAGTGTTGGTCTACTTGGTGCTGGCATGTCATCTGAATTGTACGTTGTGACCAAAATCCCTAGTTACCTAGATTTCAGCCAGCTTCAAGTAACATTATCAGAAAAATTGTCCGATACAGTTAGTTCAGCCTGGGTACAGTTTGGGAATTCTGGCGGATTACCTGAGATTGAAACAATCGAGGTAGGGAAGTCATACAATATAGCTACATCAGGTCGACAGGAAGAAATAAAAATCAATCGTTCATTTGTATATACGGGTGTGTCCTCAAATTTAGTATATGCAGAGCTCGAAGTTAAAAATATGGAAGATCATCAAATTGATTTATCCCAGTTCATTGGAGCATTTAAAAGTGATACTGGACAGACTTATAAAGCTACCGTTAGCCAAATTGATACCTCGGCTGGACCTGAAGAGAAAAGTATCGTTGCTCTATGGGCTAAAATTCCAAAGACCTTATCTACAACTGATATGAAACTCGTTGTAGGAGAAGGAATAACTGATAATAAACTGACACCACTCAAAGGAGAACCTAATGGATATGTGAATGCTGCTGCATTTGCACTAACGATGTCGCCTCCATCTGCTAATAGTAGTTTGACCAGTCTTGGATTATTCCCATATACATTAAATGTGAAAAATGTGAAAGCGGCTTTGAACGGGTCGAGCTCCGTTAATGTAACCTTTGATTATGATCAAACCCGAAATATGGATTATGCGATTGGTGAATTTTCGCATAAGTATTTATTTGAATTAGTCGATACAACCGGACGTACATTCGAAAAAGAGTTTACACCTGAAACAGATCTAAAAGTAACAAGTGGTGGAAGTGCCAGCTTTAGTTTTTCTGATTTAGCCTTTGAGGGAAGAAAGATTGGAAATTACACTCTCAATGTCTACGATCTATTCCAAGGTCAAAAAGTGAAACTGGGTAGCCAAAACTTCTACTATGATACAAGCGAAGTCCACTAGACCGAAGCAAGCCCAAATCCCCTCCGGATTTGGGCTTGTTCCTTTCTACCAAAACCTCTATCATAGACTGTAACAGAGTCATAGAGGAGGAACATGATGAAGACAGGTTGGAAAGTAGTAACGGCCGTGGTATTGGTTGGCGGTAGTGTTTGGGCAGGCTCGCTACTGAGTATGCAAGCGGAAGGTGCGGGAACGACGCCAGGTACTGCGGATGATCCGGTAGTTACCAAAAGCTACGTGGATCAGGCGATCCAACAGGCGATTGGTGGCGGGGGAAGTTCGACTGCGCCAAGCACACCTTCTACTGGAGGTTCTGGGGGCAGCTCTAGCGAGGCTGGAGTTCAAATCGTGGATGTCAAACCAGGCAAGATTCTTGTTGCTGCTGCAGGGTCGGAGTTTATTGTTCGTTCCGGGAAAGCAGTTATTTATAGCGCTGACTCCAACGGGGTAGCGGATCTCACAGATGGGAAGGACATTACGAATGGAGGAGCTGTGGCGAACAACCATTTGTTGTCTTTTCCTAGAGAGGGCCGGGGGATTCAAGTACAGGATGGGGATACCCACAATCTAACGGTCATGGTGCGGGGCGGATATCAAATTAAATAGTCAGCTTGTGGATTGGCATGATTGGGCAGAGGAGACAAACATTCCTGAGCGTAGCGAAGGAAGAGGGATGCCATACTACCTCTTGAAACCAACTTATCAGGAGGTGTCTGGAATCATGGCAAGAAGCAATCGGAAGATCGTACCGGAGAGTCGTCAGGTGTTACAACAATGGAAATACGAAATCGCTGCTGAGTTTGGGTTGCCTGTAGGATATGGGGCAACAGGCGCAGCAGATACGGAATTCGCTGGAGAGCTTGGCGCTTTAGGTGGCGGGCAAAGCAGCGGCGGAAGCTGGGGACATCTGACATCCCGTGAAAACGGCTCCGTTGGCGGAGAAATCACTAAACGCTTGATCGCTCATGCCGAACGGAACTTTATTCTATAAGTGAAAAGTTCAAAAAGACAGGTTATCAGGACCGAGAAGGTTGGATGAAGTTAGGGACTGAGTAGCGGAGCGTAGACAGATCTACGTGAGCAACGCAAGGCCCGGCTGAATTCAAGATTCGACGTCGAATTTACTTCAAGTGCTCTGCTTCGTCATGATAAGATGACTTTTTGAACAACCATTATAAATTATTCCACAAAAGCCATGAATTATTTTGACATGACTTGGCAAATGCGATACTATTTCCTTTGAGGATGCTAATCCAACCTTTTCCGATTTGGGAAAGGTTCATTTTTTGCTTGGGCTTTATATTGTATTGGATAGACAGGCTGCAGCCATACTATCCATGGGAGGTTGAAATTATGTCCGTACAAGGGCGACACCTGTTTACTTCCGAATCCGTAACCGAAGGGCACCCGGATAAAATTTGCGACCAAATTTCGGATGCGGTGCTTGATGCTTTTTTGACGAATGACCCTTATGCTCGCGTTGCTTGTGAAGTATCAGTAGCCACGGGCTTGGTGCTCGTGATCGGGGAGATCAGTACGAAATCCGAGTATGTCGATATTCCAGCCATCGTGCGCAAGACGGTCAAGGAGATCGGTTATACGCGTGCTAAATATGGTTTTGATTTCAATACCTGCGCGGTACTTACTTCGTTAAACGAGCAGTCATCTGACATCGCGCAAGGCGTGAATGCCGCTCTGGAGCATCGGGATCCGGCTCAGGTCGATAAGGAAACCGAAAATATCGGGGCCGGCGACCAAGGCTTGATGTTCGGGTTTGCAACGAATGAAACGCCGGAACTGATGCCGCTTCCGATAGCTCTTTCCCACCGGATCGCACGCCGTTTGTCTGAAGTGCGCAAGGACGGAACGCTGGAGTATCTTCGTCCCGATGGCAAAACGCAGGTGACGATTGAATATGTTGACGGCAAGCCAAATCGAGTGGACACGATCGTCGTATCCACGCAGCATGCCGAAGAGATCAGTTTGGAGCAAATCCAAAAAGATATTAAGGAACAAGTGATCCTTCCCGTTGTTCCGGCCGAGTTGTTGGACGGGGATACGAAATATTTTATTAACCCAACGGGTCGGTTCGTGATTGGCGGGCCTCAGGGGGATGCCGGTTTGACTGGACGTAAAATCATCGTCGATACGTATGGTGGTTACGCCCGTCATGGCGGGGGTGCCTTCTCGGGTAAGGATCCGACAAAGGTGGACCGTTCCGCAGCTTATGCCGCTCGTTATGTAGCGAAGAACCTGGTTGCTGCCGGATTGGCCGACAAGGTGGAAATCCAGCTGGCGTACGCCATTGGGGTAGCGAATCCAGTTTCCATCAACGTGGATACGTATGGAACCGGTAAAGTATCGGAAGAGAAGCTGGTGGAACTCGTTCGCGAGAACTTCGACCTTCGCCCGGCGGGGATCATTCGTATGTTGGATTTACGCAGACCAATTTATCAGCAAACCGCTGCTTACGGACATTTTGGACGTACGGACATCGACCTTCCTTGGGAAAGAGTGGACAAGGCAGGGGCGTTGAAGGCGCAAGCGGGGTTGTAATTAATCAAATTAACCAACGGGTATCTATCTCCTAGTAGACAGATACCCGTTTTTGTTTGCCTCAGATTACGTAAAATTGTGGCTAAACTTGGGGACCTATTTTGCCGTTAATAGATATAGGTATGGGCGCATGAAGGCCTAGCGGCTACATTCATATACATAGCTCTCTTATTGCAAGAAAGGGGAAGATGACCAACATGAAGCGAACTAGCATAGGAAGAAGACTTTCGTTAGGAATTGTAATGGCTTTAATCATCAATTTGTTGTATGGGATGACTGGTGTAGAGGCCGCAGGAACATTTCAAGTGAGTTTAAAGCAACCACTTAACGGAGCGAAGGGCATATCAGTTGATACTAGCCAGATTCAGTTGGAATTTGGTAGGGAAGTGAAACTGGCAGGAGGAACAATTATTGTCAAGAAAGAGAACTCTACAGATTCAGCAGATGTCATTGTGACAAAGAATATCACAGCACAGGATTTTACAATCAACCGTTATGATATCGACTTACCGCTTGGGGGTCTACAACTTAATACCAAGTACCAAATCACGGGTGAGGCCGATATATTTGTCGATGCTAATGATTCATCTATGAAATCAGAGACTATAAATTTAGGTTTCACGACGATATCTCAAATCGGCAGTACGAATCCTAAGATCGATACTGCTACGGATTCTCTGCTTCCTGCTGCAGGAAGTACTATTAGTGGTTCCTCCACCTCCACTACATTAAGCGTTACTTTTGATAAACAAGTCATAAAAGGAACTGGAAATATTTATGTCAAGCGAGCTTCGACGAACCAATCGGTTACAACATTAGCCGTGGGACAGCCAGAAGTCGTTCTTAGCAACAATGACAAAACTGCTTCTTTTGTAACAAATAACTTGATGCGGGGAGAACGCTATTATGTACTGATGGACCCTGGAACATTTAAGGATGCCGACGATCATACTTTTGAGGGGATCAGCTTGGCTTCGAAGTGGTACTTCAATGTACAGGGGCCTGACGTGAAATGGGACGCGACAGCGCCGACGGTACCTGCTGCAGGCGCTACGGGAGTCGCTCCTACTGGCAGCATTCAGCTTAACTTCTCACGACCCGTATATCCGATAGCAGGAAAGATCCGGTTGGAGCTTAGTTCTACTGGAACGCTCGTCAAGGAATACGATGTGACCTCTGCTGAGGTTAGCGGCGGGGGAACGAATAAAGTATCCCTTGTTCTACCATCTCTATCCTACAATACAGGGTATGCGGTGAAAGTACCGGCTGGTGTATTTGAGGATAGTGATCACAAAGTAACTGAAGAAAAAAACTGGTCCTTTACGACAGGCAATTCTGCATCAACGACACTTGTTCCTAGTTTCTACCCTACGGATCGAAGTGCCAACAATGCGGTCACTGTTACTCCCGTGGTGACATTTAACAGAAATATCAGACTAAACAATATGAGTGGGGTCAGGTTATATAAACAAGGAACATCCAGTCCAATCGAGGCAGATGTCTATGTTTCATTAACTAATCCTAATCAGTTAATCATTGATCCGAAGAATAGCCTACAGGATAATTCAACTTATTATGTCGAAATAACTAACAACGCGATAACAGATTTGCTGACTGGGGCATATTATTCAGGCTTAAGTGGTACCTCGAGTTGGACATTCCAAACTCTAACGTTAGACAAAACCGCCCCCGTTTTGCAGAGTGCCACGATGTATAGTAATTCAGTGATTCGCTTGATGTATAACGAGACACTAGACTCCTCAATCAGCTTGCTTACCTCAAGCTTTACCGTTACAGTTAATGGAGAGGCTCGTCGATTAAGTAGTGTATATACATCAGGAGAAAGTGCCTATGTTACCTTAGAAACTGGCGTAGCTGTGGGACAAAAGGTGACTATTTCGTACAGTGGAAACAGCCTTAGGCCGATTCGGGACGTGGCGGGCAACTCAGTGGTATCCTTCACCAGTAAGGACGTAACGAACGGCATTGATTCAGTTCTTCCTAAGCCAAGAGATGGTTACGTGTCTGGGAGTACTTTGACCTTGTATTTTTCAGAGTCGTTGAAATCCGTCTCCAGTTATGCTTACCAACAATTCACAGTGACGGCAGATGGGTATTCCAAAGGAATTAACAGTATCTCGCAGAGTGGATCTACCGTTACGTTATATTTGTCCAGCTCCGTGTCCAACGGGGAGGTTATTAAAGTATCCTATTCACCGGGCTCTTACCCATTACAGGATACTCGCGGACAGAATATCTCTGCATTTAATGATTATTTCGTCCGGAATTACAGCGATAATAAATCACCTGAATTTACTAGTGTCGAAGGTTCTGGGAACAAGATCGTACTGACCTATAACGAAGCGTTAAGAACAACAAACATTCCATTAAAAAGTCAATTTTCCGTCCTGGTCAATAATTTGCCTGTTTACGTGACTAACGTTGAAGTAGTAGGAAACCAAGTACTTCTAACTTTAGCTTCCTCGTTCACACAGACACAAAATGTAACTTTGTCTTACGTTTCGGGTGTTGGCGGTACCGCTGATTTGAATGGTAATTTAGCAGGGTACATCGACAGGCAACCTGTCACCTATAGCCTCATTACAGAAGGGATCCGTTCGGGTATCGTACGCGGAGATACCATTACGGTCACATTCACTGAAACATTAACGAACGTAAGCAATCTGCCAACCAGTGAGTTTTTTGTCACCGTTGATCAAAAAGTCCAAGAAATCCAAAGTGCTTCGATCAGTGGAGATACGTTAACAATCAAGCTGAATTCGGTAGTTTCAGGGGGCCAGACCGTTAAGCTGTCTTACATGGCTGGTGCATCTCCACTATTAAATCAAACTGGTACTCGTATTAAGAATTTCAGTGAGATGCCATTACAAAATTTAACGGGTACAACATCTGGTTCAAACACCAATGTTGATGCGCCAAGTTTTCTAACTACCTTAAATGCGACTGAATATGGCATAAACGGGTATGTCATGGGATCAACTACTGCTACGATAACTGGCGGAAAATCTAAACAAGGGCAAGTCGTTAAGCAATACAACCTGGACAGTTCCAAAGTTGCGGATACGTTAAAATACTTCGGAAACAGCTATATAAACAACCGGTTAGCTGTTTTTGAAGTTCCTTCGACAGAGAAGGCAGCTCAGGTGGTCATTCCAATGGGTGGACTTATGGAGTTCTACAATAGCGGTAAAACCGGTTCTTTTGGCGTTCGATATGGAAATACATTATATGAACTCCCTGTAGAGAAAATTCCCTTCTCTGAAATAGCTCAATCTTTGAGAGTCAACTCGCCGAACAACGTCAATTTAATGATCCAACTCGAGCCAGTCTTGAGAAATCAATTGTTCAAAGTTTCATCGGGTAAAGTTACATTAACGCAGCTTATAGATCCGATACAAATCGATGTATCTGTCTTTTCCGGTTCATCGTCAATAAATTCTGTGGGTATCGAACCTGAGGGCCGCATCCATTTGAGATTAACAGGTCAGGCCTCCATTGCAAGCCAGGCTTCGATGATTAACTATGACTTGGGGACGAATACAGCATTGCACCTCCCTTCAACTGCAACTAGTAGTGGGACATCCTTGTTATTTGATGGTACTACTAAGGGGAATAGCCTGGTTGGACTAGCTATCGGTTACAGTAACTATGGAGATACTACTCGTCATTGGGCCAAGAACGATATTATCGAGTTGTCCAACAAGCTCATCGTCGAACCGAGATCCAATGCCGGCTCCAACTTCGAACCCGACAAGAGTATCACTCGCGCGGAATTCGCGGTGTTTATCGCGAAGGGGCTCGGCTTAGCCGGGGATGAGGCGAATGCCCGCCGCTTCCCGGACGTGTCGTCCGGAACGACGGCGGCATTCATTGGAGCGGCGGCGAAGGCCGGGATCATTAACGGGAACGCCGATGGCACGTTTAAGCCGAATAGCAACATCACGCGGGAGCAGATGGCGCTCATGATGGTGCGGGCGATGGAATACGCCGGGTACGATACGTCGATGAACGGTGCAAGTACGGCGACGTTAACGAAGTTCAAGGACGCGGCGAAGATCCAATCCAAGGACACGGTGGCCAAAGCTGTGAAGGAAGGTATCATCCAAGGCGTGACGACGAATACGTTCCAGCCGCAAGGCAATGCGACGCGCGCACAGGCTGCGGTCATGCTGAAGCGTGTATTGGATAAACTGAACTACATTTAATCCACAACTTTTCCCGGCACTGGGGTGCGAAACCTGGTGTCGGGATTTTTTTTGCACACAAGTTATCCACGAAATTCACATTATCCACAATGCATGACGTCTCCGATTGAGAGAAATGAAAAAAGTTATCCCTGTTTTCCACAGCTTTTATCCCCAGATTCCACATTATCCACAACGAGGACCTTCCGGAATTCAACGAATGGATACATTCCTTCAACAAAATTGCTATTTTTCGTAACTTTTCCGGCTAAAAGTAGTCTATTAATAAGAGGTTCCTAATAATAGAAGCATGTTAAAGAGGTATTTAAAGATGGGAGAGTTGTCTAACAAAATGGTAGTCAGAAGAGAGGAAACCGGAAGAAATCAAGCCGATACCGATGTGAATGTGGTCGTGCGTCAAAACACGAAATTGGCCCACCTGGTGGCAAAGAGCGGCAAAAGAATCGCCCTCGTCACGCTGGCGGGTTTGATATGGATTCAGCCTGTGATTGGCGTTGGGCCGATTGCAGGCCCGGCTTTAACCGCAGAAGCGGCAGCAAGCCAAACCGTTAAGCTTGGGGAAGAGATGATCACGTCCGGAGCCAAGCTCGTGAAATACGAGTACACGGTGACTCGGTCGGGCAAGCCAGTGAAAGTGCTGGCCGATGTGATCGAGGTGGATTTGGCGAACCCTTACGTCCAATTGGACGTGATGACTGGCAAAGGGGGACAAGTAACGACAAGACAAAGCGTGGAAGGCATGGCCAAAGAAACGGGCGCTGTCGCCGGCGTCAACGGCGATTTCTTTGCGACCGCCGGCCAGGGCGTCCCGATGGGGGCGGCCGTCACGAAAGGAACTGTGGTTACCAGCCCGGCGCAGCTGCAGGGGATGTATGCTTTTGCCGTGCGGAATGACGGGACTCCGATGATCGACCGTTTTGGCTTCAATGGCACGGTATTCGCTGAGGACGGCTCGACGTTCTCGCTCACCGGGATCAACCAGGAATCCTATATGACAGAACCGGACAAAGCCTACAGCCATGTCAATAATATGTTCATTTATACCAGCGCGTGGAAAGCGGAGGAACGACCGGCTGCCAGTGCGACAACGCCAACCGAGGTTCTGGTGCAAGGCGGCGTGGTTACGCAGATCTCCATCAAAGCGGCCATTCCGGGACCGGTGCCGGCGGATGGGTTTATTTTGCGTGCGCATGGTACGGCGGCCGATTATGTGGCTACGCACCTGCAGGTGGGTCAGCGCGTTGATGCGACCTATGAGCTGCGCTCCTTAACGGACGGGCAAACGGTGAATCCGGCAGACTTGAAAATGATGATCGGCGGACACACCCTGCTGGTCGACCAAGGTCAGGCATCGGCGTTTACCCGTTCGATTACATCTATTAGCGGCGGCAGCGCCGTCGCACGGACGGCGGTGGGTTATTCCAAGGACGGGAAAACCGCCTATATCATTACCGCGGAGAAAAACAGCAACAGCACCGGCCTCACCCTGAAGGAGCTACAGGGCTTCATGACGGGGATCGGCGTCTGGAAAGGGATGAACCTGGACGGCGGCGGCTCCACGACGATGGTCACGCGTCCGTTGGCGGAAACGTCGGCGCAGCTGACGTTTACGACGTCGAACGGATCGGCGGGGCAACGCGCGGTCGCCAACGGACTTGGCGTATTTACGAACGCTCCGCAGGGTACGCTGCTCGGCCTCAAAGTCAGCGGCGCTTCGACGCTGTTCATCGGCCAAACCGTACCTTACGCTTTGAAGGGATACGATACGTACTACAACCCGATCGATACGAGCGGCCTTCAAGCCTCCTGGCAAGCCAGCAACGGGAATTTGGTTTGGACCGAGGGCGGCTTTAAAGGCGTGAAAGCAGGGAGTACCAAAATCACAGCATCCAGCGGTCAAGCGAAAACTAGCATGGACGTGAAGGTGCTGGGGGGAACCGATCTGGAGAGCCTAACGGCGGGAACGACGTTCGCGCCGCTGCAAGCGGGTACCAGTGTCACGGTGGCCGTGACCGCGAAGCTCAAAGACGGACGCACCGTGGACGTTCCGGCGGAATCAGTGAAATGGGCGTTCAGCGGGATGAAAGCCAGCGTGCAAGGCGGCGTGTTGACCGTGCAGTCCGTCAACAACGGCGCGAAGTTCGCGTATGCGACGCCATCCTATGACGGCTTTACCGGAACTCCGGTCGTTCTGTCGGCTTCGACGGAAACGATCTGGGAAAGCTTCGAAAACATCGCTTACCCGATCTCCTTCACCGGCCTGCCGGCTGAAGCAACGGGAACAGTATCCATTGTGCAAGGGGATGGTGAGCGCGCGAATTCCAAAGTGCTGAAGCTCGATTACGACCTGACGGGCGGCAGCGGCAGTAAATTTGCTTACGCTCAAATCAACGGCACAAGCGGCAAAGCGATTCCGGACAACGCGACAACCCTGACGGTCGACGTGTTGGGAGATGCCAGCCTGAACTGGGTACGGGCGGAGTTGTCCGATGCCGATGGCAAGCCGGTTTACATCGACTTGGCTCGTCCGATGGACTTCACCGGTTGGAAGACGCTCACCGCCGATCTGACGGCAAGCAACATCAAGTTCCCGGCCAAGTTGAAGCGGCTGTATGTCGTCAACGTGGAGGAAGGGCAGGATGAACGTGCGCTGACGGGAAGTGTATCTTTTGACAACGTACGGTTCACGGCTCCTGCGGCCGGCGGCGGCAACTCCGACTTCCCGAGCGCAACAGCCGTGATGGTTCTTGGTCAGAAGTCGATGACGGTGAACGGGAAGAAGCAAGATCTAGAGGTTGCACCGCTGCTCAAAGACAACACGACGTACGTGCCGATCAAGTACGTGCTGGATGTGTTTGGCGGGAGCGCGGCTTGGAACGGCGCGGCCAAGAAAATCACCGTGACTCGCGGAGCCACGATTCTGGAGTTGACCGTCGGACAGAAAGCATTTTTGCTTAATGGGGTGTCTTCCAAAGCTGAGGTTTCTCCGATTATCGTTAACGGAAGGACTTTGGTCCCATTACGTTTGGTCTCCGAACAGCTTGGAATTGGCGTAAATTGGGAGAAGAAAACCAAATCCATTACCCTCGAATCATGATATGATTAGTCTGGGACTATTCGGACTAAGGAACGGAGAAGGATTGCGTGGATTTTCAAGCGGATGCCATAGATCGCGTTATTCATAATGCCGTAAATGTGTTAGAAAGCAGCAAGCTGCAGATCCTTGAGATACTTGATTCGGCCCGTAATGAGCTCAAAACGCTGAGCAACGAGCTGCAGAATGTCATGAAGGAAACAGCGGAAACGGTAGAGAAGGTCGACCAGCTCGAGGTGAACTACCGGAAATCTCGCATCCGGCTGACGGAAGTCAGCCGGGACTTCGTGCGTTACAATGAAGAGGACATCAAGCAAGCCTATGAAAAGGCAACCCAACTCCAGCTAGACCTGCTCATCTACCGCGAGAAGGAGATGTATCTGAAGGCCCGCCGCGACGAGCTGCAGAAGCGAGCGCGCAATGTGGAGAAATCGGTGGAGCGTGCCGAAACGATCAGTTCGCAGATGAGCGTCGTGCTGGAGTATTTTTCTGGCGAACTAGGACAAGTGACCCGGATTTTGGAATCGGCGAAGAATCGTCAGTTGATCGGATTGAAGATTATTTTGGCCCAGGAAGAAGAGCGAAAGCGCATTTCCCGGGAGATTCATGACGGTCCTGCCCAGCTTCTGGCGAATCTAGTGCTTAGGACGGAAATTGTAGAAAGAATGCTTGCTAAGCAGGAATTTAAGCTAGTGCAGGACGAAATAGTAGATTTGAAAGCGCAAGTTCGCTCGAGTCTGGAAGAGATGCGTAAGGTGATTTTTAACCTGCGACCAATGGCTTTGGATGATCTCGGATTGATACCGACGCTGCGCAAGTATGTGCATGATTATGAAGAAAAGACGAAAATTAGGGCAACCTTCGAAACCCGGGGCAAGGAGCACCGGATGTCCTCTCCAATGGAGGCGGCGGTTTTCCGGCTGGTCCAAGAAGCGTTAACGAATGCGGCGAAGCATGCTTTTCCGACCTATGTTGGCGTCGAAATTACGTACCAGGCGCAAATGATCCGCATCGTGGTGACGGACAACGGGCTGGGCTTCAAGGTGGAGCAATTGGAACAGAAGACGAAAGAGCATACGCACTTTGGTTTAATCGGCATGCGGGAGAGAGTGGAACTGCTCGAAGGCCGGATGGAAATCGAATCGGCCGCCAACTTGGGCACGAAAATCATCATTCATATCCCAACCAACTCAGATAAGAGAAAGGAGTACCAGGATGGATAGTCTTACTAGCGGAACCAGACAAGTGATTAAAGTTCTCTTGGCAGATGATCATCAGTTATTTCGTGAGGGTCTGAAGCGGATTTTGAATATGGAGGAAGATATCGAGGTCGTTGGCGAATGCGGGGACGGCACCCAGGTGCTGGAGAGCTGCTTGCAGCTTCATCCGGAAATCGTTCTGATGGATATTAACATGCCACTGCTCAATGGCGTGGATGCTACAGCCGAGCTGCGCGAGGCGCTGCCCGATGTGAAGGTCATTATTTTATCGATCCATGATGATGAAAGTTACGTGTTTGAAACGCTGCGCAAAGGCGCTACGGGTTACCTGCTGAAGGACATGGAGGCGGAATCCCTGATCAATGCGATTCGGACGGTAGCGGAGGGCAATGCGTTCATTCATCCGAAGGTAACGGGCAAATTGATTCAACAGCTTCGCCGGATGGAATACCTGAGCGAGACCGGAGCGATTGCGGAAGATACCGCGATCCGCGAAGCGGGCGTGAAATTCGTAGCCGGCGACGACAATCCGCTGACCCGTCGGGAAGCTGAGGTGCTTCGTTTGATGGCGGAAGGCCGCAGCAACAAGATGATTGGCGAGCACTTGTTCATAAGTGAGAAGACGGTGAAGAACCATGTCAGCAGCATTTTGCAAAAAATGGACGTGGACGATCGCACCCAAGCGGTTATTAATGCGATTAAGTTTGGCTGGGTCACCCTGTAACGAAGCAGCTTCAATATATTGTGCGTACCGTCCCGCGGCCGTGTCCGGAGTGCTTTGCGGGATCAGGATCAGAGGGCTTTTGCTGCCCGGGGTTACCATATTATTCATGATCTTGAAAAGTGAGGCGGGTGCCTCGTTGGCGCTTGAAACGCCTTACCCGGAAAACGGCACCAGCCAAATACATAGTTGACGGAACCCCGGCCCTTGCGCCGATGCGCCTTGACTTGGGGTTCCTTCCGTAGGAGCCCAGTAACCGACCTTTGTGCGGCGGCATATATTGTCGCTATAAGGGAGGGTTCAAAAAGACAGGTTTGGAGCACCGAAGCATAGGCTTCCGATGTGCGTTTTTTCAAAACGCTTT
>NZ_JADCNN020000035.1:0-36420 GCF_014947195.2 Paenibacillus rhizolycopersici
AGGCTGCCCCGCGAGCGGCTGGCGCGCCGCGGCGGAGCCGCCGCTGGCAAGCGCTCGCCCAGCGGGCGGCGCCGGAGTAGCGGCCGCCGCGCTGCCAGGGCCGGAAGCCTCCGCGCCTTGTGCCGGCGGCCTCGGCTCGCCAAGGCCCACTTGCGGCAGCTTGCCTGCCGAAGGCGGCACCGGCGCGCTCGTCTGCGCCGCTGTCCAGGCGTCGCGTCGCGCTTTCGCCTGCATCGCAGCGTGGATCTGCTCGCGCAGTTCGCGTCCCACCTGCTCGATGTCATGCGAACTTGTCGTTGCCGATGGCTTGCGAATGAAGTCGAAAGCGCCTAGTTCCAACGCCATGATCGTCTCTCGCATGCCCTGCTCGTTAATACCGGACAACATGATCACCGGCAGCGGATGCTCCTTCATAATAACCTTAAGCGCATCCAGGCCATTCATTTCCGGCATTTCCACATCCATGGTCACCAAATCCGGCTGGATCCGCGCGATCTGTTCAATCGCTTCGCGTCCGTTTTTGGCCGTCGCCTGGACCTGAAAGGCCTCCTCTTGTTCGATGAGATCCGAGATGATCTTACGCATAAACGCCGAATCGTCTACCACCATCACTCGATAAGTCATCAACGTTCCACCCCTGTTCCTTCACGAAGAATCATTTTGCTAGTTTTAACCATTTATGCATAAATCCCTTGATTCCCGATAAAGTATCCCTCGACTTGGTTTGCGGAACATTCAGATAATCCAAAGCCAAGCGTTGAATGTCTCGCGCTGCCGAGCAACCGGGGAAAGCGATGGAGAAAGGAACCTGTTTTTTGACCGCCTGCATCACATGGGTATCATCGCTGAGATAGCCAAGCGTGGGGATATCCATGTCGAGGAAACGCCCCGCGACCAGTGAAATCTTATCGGCGACCTGTTTGGCTTCATGCTCCCCCGAGACCCGGTTAATGACCAACCGAAACGGTACATCCGCCTCCATTCCGTGTACGACCTTGATCAATGCATAGGCGTCGGTGATCGAGGTCGGCTCCGGTGTCGTAACGACCAGACATTCATCGGCCGCAGTGATGAACTTTAGCGTTTCCTTAGATAATCCTGCTCCGGTATCAAAGAGGATGAAATCCATCTCCTCGGAAATCATCTCGATCTGCGAAGTGAAATAATTGAGATCCCCTTCGGAGAGGGAGAACAAATCGGCAAGTCCCGAGCCCCCCGCAATAAAAGGTAAAGCATGCGAGCCCAGTTCCACGATCTCGGTGATGTCCTTTTCCCCCTTCAGTAGGTGGTACAGGTTATACCTCGGTCTGACGCCCATCAAAACGTCGATATTCGCCATTCCGATATCAGCGTCGAAAAGCAGTACCTTACGTCCTAAAGACTTTAAGGCCAAGGCAAAATTCAACGTGAAGTTGGATTTGCCTACACCGCCCTTGCCGCTGCTCACGGTCAAAATTCGGGCTGATCCTTTGCGGACCTTTGACTCTGCTGGGCCTACATGTGACGATACCAGTTGTCTGAGTGCTTGGGCCTGGTCGCTCATGGCTTCCATTCTCCCAGCAAAATATCAACCAACAGTTTCCCATCAGCCTGAAGCAAATCATCCGGTACATTTTGACCGTTGGTCAGGAATGATAACTTCAGAGGGTACTCATTTAACAGATTATAAATCGAGCCTACCGTTTCCGTTTCATCTAGCTTCGTAAAAATCACCTTATCCAAGTTGTATTTGCTAAAATGCTCGGTGATTCGCTTCATATCCTGTGTTTTGGAGGTCAAGCTGAGAACGAGATACGTCTCGCTGGCATCCGACGGAGCAAGCAAACTATGCAGCTCTGCCACGAACAGCTCATTCAGATAATTCCTCCCTGCGGTGTCCATCAGGATGAGGTCGCAGTGTTCTAACCGTTGCATCGCGCGCTGCACATCCCCGGGAGATTGGACAATCTCGAGTGGAACGTTCAGGATGGAGGCGTAGGTTCGTAACTGTTCAATAGCCGAAATCCGATAAGTATCCGCAGTGATGAACCCAACCTTCTTGTGCAATCGAAAGATTTGATCGGCTGCCAGCTTGGCAATGGTTGTCGTTTTTCCTACTCCGGTAGGCCCTGCAATGTAAACGATCCTCGTGTTATCGCCAATCCCCATCCCAATACGGTCATTCAGGAAGCCGCTGACAATGGCTCGCAGTTTGGTTTCCATCTCTTCGCCGCTTAAAGTTTTGCCGGAGCTTAGCCAGTCCTCGTAGATCTCTTCGATCCATTTCTCTGTAAGCTCCGAACTCACTTCCTGGTTGATGAGCTGCTGTTGGAAGGAATGCAAGCTCGGCGGCATTTCTCGGCCGTCGCCTTGCTTCTTGGCCAGCTGACCGATCCACATCTTCATTTGCCGAATCTCTTCGAGCAAGCGCTCTTCCTTGGCGGAATCTTGGAAAGTTAGCACTGAGGCGGATTCCTGATCGGCTGCACTTTGAAGCGCAGCCTCCAACCGAGCCGACGCCGAGCTCGGCGCTGTGTCTACCGAAGCTTGGCGTATTTCCGGTTTAACCGATTGCGGCTTTACGATAGGAGCAATCGGGGTGATGATTGGCTCCTCCCTTTCTTGCAAACCGATCGCCGTCAATGCGGAGGAAGCTGCCGCAACTTGCGGGGAAGCGGTCGACTGTACCAATTGCGACGTTTTGCGATAAGCCTCCGGTACGGTTTGGCGAGCGACCGGAGCAGGTCCCGGCGGCTTTGCCGGAGTCACCGGCATGGCTGGTTTTCCTCTCTGCGCAGGTGCTGCATTCCCCTCGGTAGCGGCGATCACCTCGATCTTCTTCTTCTGGAACATGCCGAGGAAACCGCCAATCTTCATCTCTTTCGTACTCAAGATGACGGCATCCGCTCCTAGTTCGCTGCGGATTTTCAACATGGCGTCAGGCATTGTGTCAACGATATATCGTTTGACTCTCATAAATTCACCACCCCGACACTTTGAATTTCAACATTCGGTTCCAACTCACTGTAGGATAATACCGGAATGTCCTGCATACTCCGCTCGATAACTTGCCGCAAATACATCCGGATTGTCGGCGAGGTGAGCAGGATCGGCTGATGGCCCGTCTGCACTAAACGGTTGATCTGCTCTGTCAGCTTCTGGAATACCGTTTGCGTTGATGCCGGATCCAGTGCCAAATAGCTGCCTTGTTCCGTCTGCTGTACGCTCTCGGCGATTTTCTTCTCCAGGGTAGGTCCTACGGTAATGACCCGCATCGTTTCGCCCGGCTGGGTAAACTGCTGCGTAATTTGTCGGGAGAGTGCCTGTCTGACATATTCGGTCAGTACTTCCGGATCCTTGGTGTATGTTCCGTAATCCGCCAGCGTTTCAAAAATCGTCACCATATCGCGAATCGAAATCTTCTCTTTCAACAATTTAGCCAGTACCTTCTGCACGTCACCGATCGACAGTACCGATGGGATTAACTCGTCGACAAGCACGGCATAGTTCTCCTTGAGATTGTCGACCAGGGCTTTGGTCTCTTGACGGCCGAGCAGCTCATGCGCATGCTTCTTGATCAATTCCGTCAAATGGGTGGCCACCACGGATGGCGGATCAACCACGGTGTAACCGGACAATTCCGCCCGATCCTTGGTCGCTTCGTCGATCCATAGAGCCGGAAGACCAAACGCAGGTTCGCGGGTCTCGATACCTGTTATCGTATCGTCATCCATCCCGGGACTCATGGCCAAATAGTGATTAAGTAGTAATTCACCGCCGCCTACGACATTTCCTTTAATTTTGATGACATATTCGTTCGGTTTTAGTTGAATATTGTCGCGAATTCGGATGACGGGAACGACCAAACCTAATTCAAGCGCACATTGGCGCCGAATCATGATGATTCGGTCCAGCAAATCCCCGCCCTGCCCGGTATCGGCCAGCGGAATAAGTCCATATCCGAATTCGAACTCGATGGGATCAACCTGCAGCAGATTGATGACGCTCTCGGGACTGCGCACCTCTTCGATTTGTTGCTCCTCCTCTTGTTGCTCCTGCTCGATTTGCCGGCGGTCCATATTTTTCTGCATCTTAAGGGCCGCAAAAACCATTAATCCGGCGAATGGATAAGTCGTCCATATCCCGATCGGCGTAAACGTCCCTAGCAGGGCGATCGTCCCGGCTACGATATAGAGCAGCTTCGGATAGGTAAACAGTTGACCCGTAATATCATCCGCCAAGTTCCCTTCAGAGGAAGCGCGCGTCACGATCAAACCGGCCGCCGTGGATATCAGCAATGCCGGGATTTGGCTGACCAAGCCATCCCCGATCGTCAAGAGCGAGTATGTCGAAAGCGCATCGGGAAAGCTCATGCCGTGAATCGTCATCCCGATGATAAAGCCCCCGATCAGGTTGATCAGGAGGATGATGATACTCGCGATCGCATCCCCTTTAACGAATTTACTCGCACCGTCCATGGCGCCGTAAAAATCCGCTTCCCGTTCGATCTTGCTGCGGCGCTCACGTGCTTGTTGCTCGTTAATGAGCCCTGCGTTCAAATCGGCATCGATACTCATTTGTTTCCCTGGCATCGCATCCAGTGTAAACCGCGCCGCAACCTCGGCCACGCGTTCCGAGCCTTTGGTAATGACGATAAACTGAACGACCACGAGAATCAGGAAGACGACAAAACCGACAACGGGTTCCCCGTGGGAAACCCATGAACCGAAGGTGGCCACCACGTGGCCGGCTTTGGCCTGTCCCAGAATCAACTTGGTAGTCGACACGTTTAGCGCCAAACGGAATAAAGTCGTGATGAGCAGCATTGCCGGAAAGATGGAAAACTGCAGTGCTTCCTTGGTGTTCATCGAAACAAGCAAAATGATCAGCGCTAACGAAATATTAATGATCAGCAAAATATCCAGCAGCCAAGTCGGGATCGGAACGATCATCAGCAAGACGATGCCAATTATGCCAACAAGAATAAATAGGTCCTTAAATTTCTTCACGTTAGTTCCCCTCCGATCCCATTATGATTTGGCTCTGCCTTTTATTCGGTATACATAAGCCAACACTTCGGCGACAGCTTGAAACAAATCCGCGGGGATCGTATCCCCGATTTCGGTTCGTTGAAACAACGCCCGTGCCAGCGGCTTGTTTTCCATCGTAATCACGCCATGTTCCTTGGCGATTTCTTTAATGCGGAGGGCAACGTAGTCTTGCCCTTTGGCGATGACTTGCGGGGCATCCATTTCAGACCCGTCATACTTTAGAGCGACCGCAAAGTGGGTAGGGTTGGTAATAATGACATCGGCTTTCGGCACTTCCTGCATCATCCGTTGCAGAGCCATTCGCCGTTGACGTTCCCGAATTTTCCCCTTGATAATCGGATCGCCTTCCATTTTCTTGTATTCATCTTTGATGTCTTGTTTGGACATCTTCAAGCTCTTCTCATGCTCATATCGCTGATACATGTAATCCAGGGCCGCGAGCACAATCAAGGCCGCCGCAATTTTGATCCCCAAATTCATCGTTAGCTGGGCTGCGAAATGAAAAGTATCATCCACCGGTAAATGTCCCAGCGCAGAAAGACTTCCACGATACCCCCAAATCGTCGAGTAAACGAGATAACCTATAATCAGCAATTTAAAGAGGGTCTTGAGAAACTGTACCAATGATCGCATGGAAAAAATGTTCTTAAATCCTTTGATCGGGTCCAGTTTGCTAAACTTCATTTTGAGCGGTTCTCCGATAAACAGGAAACCGATCTGTGCGTAGTTGGCAACGATCGCCACCACCACGACGACCAAGAAGATTGGAGCCAGCAACAATAGCACTTGAACCGTGTAATCCCCCATCATGGTCATCACGTTGGTTTGCGTCACTTCCATCGACAATCGGTTATAGAACACGTCGACGAACAGGCTGACCAACCGTTCCTTGATATAACCGCCGAATGCTGTCAGACATAAGAAGCCCGCCATCAATAGCAAGGCCCCGGTCAATTCCTGGCTTTTGGCCACTTGACCTTTCTTACGGGCGTCCTGACGTTTTTTCGGAGTCGCTTTTTCCGTCTTTTCACCGGCGAACAGTTGCAGATCAAGCGAATACCGATATGACATAGCGATCCTCCATCCTACTTCGGCCTTTGTCCGATCGCACCGAGCAGATCATGCAGCGCACGGAACAACACCTCGAACAAAGATTGAAACGCAACGATAAAGCCAGGTACAAGCACCAACAGAACAAGTAAACCAACAATGATCTTTACCGGAATGCCAATGACAAAAATGTTAAATTGCGGAGCCGTTCGAGCCAAAAAACCTAATGCCACGTCGGTGACGAATAAGGCGACGATAAGCGGAGCCGACATTTGAAATGCCAACAAAAACGCCTGGCTGAAGGTTTGCACGAGAAATTCGGCCAAATCCCCGTTGTAGATTTGCTGAAACAGATCATTAGACAACGGAATCCAGTTATAACTTCGAATGACCGCATCCAGCAAATAATGATGTCCGTTCATGCTAAGGAACATCAACGTAGCTATGATGTACTTCAGGTTCCCTAGAACAGGCGCCGCCGCTCCGGTCATGGGATCGATCACGTTCGCGATCCCGAAACCGATTTGTATGTCGATGAAGGATCCGGCCATTTGAATGACCGAAAAGATCAGATTCGCGACATATCCCATCAGCAGACCGACCAACACCTCACGCAAAATAAACAACACATACCCCAAATCGTTAGGTAACGCTTGATTCGGGCCAATCGTCAACAGAATGACAACCGCAATCATCCCTGAGAAGCCTACCTTAAATGTATTCGGCACCGTTCGAGAAGAAAATATCGGTGAAACTACAAAAAAGGCTGTCATTCGACAAAAAATAAGCATAAAAGTAGAAATTCCGTGCAATAAAGTATCCATCATTGCGGTAACCTAACCGATATAACTAGATAGGTTATTTAGAATCCCATAGGTGAAGTCCACCAGCGTCGTCAAAATCCAAGGACCAAACAACAGCAAAGCGACTAAAACCGCAACGATTTTGGGAACGAAGGCAAGCGTTTGCTCCTGGATTTGGGTCGTTGCCTGAAAAATACTCACCAAGAGCCCCACCACTAGACCGATCAACAGCATCGGCGCGCTGACCTTTAACACGGTATAAACGGCTTGTCCGGCCAAACCGATAATAAATTCCGAACTCATTACCGCTGTTCTCCTTCCCTGAACCCATACCCTTATTCCTAGGTATTAAAGCTGACCAACAGTGATTTGACGATCAAATACCATCCATCCACCAGCACGAACAGTAAGATCTTGAACGGCAGTGAGATCATAACCGGAGGCAGCATCATCATCCCCATCGCCATGAGCACGCTGGATACAACAATATCGATGATTAGAAACGGGATAAAAATCATAAAGCCCATTTGAAACGCCGTTTTCAGTTCGCTGATCGCAAAGGCGGGCACCATAACCGAAATTGGAATGTCCTCGTAGCTTTTGGGCTTTTCCATTTTCGTATAGCCCATAAACAGCTGAAGATCTTTGGTTCTCGTATGCGAGTACATGAACTTCTTCATAGGAACCGCTGCTTTGTCCAAAGCTTCGGATTGGGTAATTTCCCCTTTGATATAAGGCTGAACCGCGACCTCGTTGACGGTAGAGAGCGTTGGGCTCATTACAAATAACGTCAAGAACAAAGCAAGTCCAATCAGCACCTGGTTCGGAGGCATCTGCTGTGTTCCCAAGGAGGTACGGACAAACCCCAAAACGACGACGATTCGGGTAAAGCTTGTCATTAGCACTAAGATCGCAGGTGCGATGCTCAGTACCGTGATCATTAAGATGATCGACAATGAACTCGTCCCTGACGCCCCGCCCGAGCCTGAATTCCCGATTTGAATCCCGATATTCGGAATCGGATCAACCGGTTCAGCCGATGCGATGGAGACCGCGAGTAGGCTCCATATCGTCAACATCAAGCTGACAATCAACAATTTTCTCTTCATGAATCCCTCGACCGATCTGTAGATTGTTCTTCCGGATCCTGCAATAGTTCCTCCATTTGCCGTTTCCGGTCCGGCATCTTCCGTAATTGCGATTGAAACACCTCATGGAAAGCGACTCCGTCTAGCTCTTCTTCCTCTCGAGGCGGTTCTTTGCGAAAACGGGAGATCAAGCCGGATAAGGTCGACGACAATCCGGCAAATTCCGTTCCTTCTTCTGCGAAGGCATTCACCAGCAAGGCTACCTCGTCCGGCCCGGATATTTTGTCCACCAGGGAAATATCCTCACCGACACCGACAAGATAGATACTCCCCCCGAGTTCAATCACTTGCAGGGATTTGTTCGGTCCGAGGCCAATGGCCCCCAAAGTACGAATCGCACGACTCTGGGATAAATACCGGTTCCTTTTGCCAAGAAAGCGGACCAGTAAGACGATTAAAGCAATGATTAGGCCCAGAACTACGATGACGGTAAACAAGTTCCCCCAAAGGTTGACATCCCCAGAATACGGGAGAGACTCCTGCGGATTATTCATCGCTTAGCTTACACCCCAAGCGTTTTGTTGATCGCTTCGATTACTCGGTCGGATTGGAAAGGCTTCACGATAAAGTCTTTTGCTCCGGCTTGAATCGCATCGATAACCATCGCTTGTTGTCCCATCGCGGAGCACATGATCACTTTCGCGTTCGGGTCCAGCTTCTTAATCTCTTTCAACGCGGCAATGCCGTCCATCTCAGGCATCGTAATGTCCATCGTGATCAGATCCGGGTGAAGCTCTTTAAATTTCTCGATGGCTTGTGCGCCGTCTTGTGCTTCACCTACGACTTCAAACCCGTTTTTTGTCAAAATATCACGGATCATCATTCTCATAAATGCTGCGTCGTCTACGATAAGAATTCGGTTAGCCATTGATATAAAATCCTCCCTAAACTTCTACTATTGTAATTTTTGAATGCGGTCCCACTGGCTTACGATATCCGTGACGCGTACGCCGAAGTTTTCATCAATGACGACAACCTCGCCCTTAGCGATCAGTTTGTTGTTCACAAGAATATCCACGGGCTCACCGGCGAGCTTGTCCAACTCGATTATAGAGCCTTGGGATAACTCCAGGATATCTTTAATTTGCCGTTGGGTCCTCCCTAATTCTACGGTGACTTTAAGGGGTATGTCCATCAGTAAGTTTAAATTATTTTCGTCCACATGACCAAAGGATGGATTTCCCAGATTAGCGAACTGTACAGGCTGTACATTCAAATTACGTCCCGGGGCTGCACCATAATGATGCGGCTCGCCGTAAGGCTGACCTTGAGGCGGATATCCATAAGGCGCCGGTTGCCCATAGCCATATCCATCTTGCATCGGCGGCTGTTGCATCGGCGGCTGCTGCATGGGTTGGGACGGCTGTTGGTAAACCGGTGCCTGCGGTGCTGGCTCAGCATGCGGCGCGGCGGCGGCAGCACTTTCCATGGCGCCTGTATTGGGTTCTGATGCCGACCCACTGATCAAGCTGTCCACCATCTCCTTAGCAAACTTAACCGTAAGCAGTTGCATGATGGTGGAATCGATCAAATCCCCGATCGTTAATCGGAAGGAGATTTTAATGAGCGGATCCGCCTCTGGCAAGCTGCTCAGCCCATGCCCGTCAGACATATTCAGGATATCGATGCCGGGCGGTGAGATATTGACAAACCGGTTAAAAATCGTTGACATCGACGTCGCCGATGAACCCATCATTTGGTTCATGGCTTCCTGTACGGCACTAATATGGATTTCGTTCAATTCTCCCTCTTCGGGATTCCCTTCTCCGCCGAGCATCAGGTCCGCAATGACCTGGGCATCTCTCGTCTTGATGACCAACGAGTTCATCCCTTCAAATCCGTCCACATATTCAACATGGATGGCCACATGCGGTTTTGGAAACTCGGCTTCAAATTGGGCCCGCGTAATGACGGAGACTTTTGGCGTCGTGATGTCCACCTTTTTATTCAACAGAGTGGAAAGCGCCGTAGCCGCACTGCCAAACGTAATGTTCCCGATTTCTCCCAGTGCGTCCTGCTCCAAAGGCGTCAGTACGTCGTTTATGGTCGGCTCTTGAGCCGTATCTTGATTGGCTTGTTTTAGTAAAGCGTCTATCTCTTCCTGGGACAAGTAATCATTGCTCGTCAAGTTCCTCAACTCCTTCGCTGACAATTTCATCAATTTGGATCGCAATCCGATCTTTGATCGTTCCGGGGCTACCGATATACTTCAACCTGTCCCCCACACGGATTTGCAGTCCATCTTGAACGGGTTTGTTCAATGAGATCACGTCACCGACGGATAATCCCAGGAACTCGCGGATGGTGATCTGAGATTCACCCAGCTCCGCAATGATCGGCAGCTTGGCTTTGTTCACCCGATTTCGCAGCGCATCGACTTCTTCAGGTGCACGCGATTTCTTCTGGGAGACAAACCAATGGTGAACCGAAAGTTTAGGCATGATCGGTTCGATCACGACATGCGGTATACATAGGTTAATCATGCCTGACGTATCTCCGATTTTGGTGCTTAGCGAAATCAATGCGATTGTCTCGTTCGGCGATACGATTTGCATAAATTGAGGATTGGTTTCCAGCCCCTCCATCCGCGGATTAATATCCACGATCGTCCTCCAGGCTTCCTGCAAGCTCTCAAAGGCACGGCTGAAAATCCGCTCCATAATGATCGTTTCGATCTCTGTTAGCGTTCCAATCTTCGAAGGTGCCGCTCCGAGGCCTCCCAATAGCCGGTCCAGCATGGCAAAAGCGACGTTGGGATGCACTTCCAGCACCATTCTTCCTTCAAGCGGCTCCGCTTCAAAAATGTTCAAGATCGTCATTTTCGGGATGGAGCGGATAAACTCGTCATAGGGTAGCTGCTCTACCTGAACGACGTTAATTTGTACAAACGTGCGCAACTGAGCTGAAAAATAGGTGGTGAGATAACGGGCAAAGTTCTCATGTATCCGGGTCAAGCTCCGAATATGATCTTTGGAAAATCTCACCGCTCTCTTAAAATCATAAGAGCGGATCTTCTTCTGCGTCTCTTCCTTTTTCAGTTCCTCGGCGTCCATTTCGCCCGACGATAACGCAGCAAGCAGCGCATCGATCTCGTTCTGCGACAACACATCAACCAAACATCTCACCCCCTTAGAAAAATCCGTATTCGTTCGATATTAATTAGATTGTCGTCATGATGAAGTCGGTAATATCGATTTGAATCAATTTCCCTTCCGGCAGTGACTTGTTGATCAGGTTGAGCAATTTGGAGCTTAGATTGTCTTTCCCCAATGCACCTGTCAATTCCTCCGGCTTGGTATCCGCCAACGTTTTTATGATAATGGGTTTGATTTTGTAGTCCTTGATTTTGTCGAAGGCTTCCTTGGAAACCTCATTATCCAATTGGAAAGCAAAATCAATGACCACAACGTAATCCGGCTCGGACAAATTCGTTTTGATGTCGTCGAGCGTTGAAGTGACCTTCACGATCTCGTCCACCGACAATTTCTCCGGTTCAGCTACGCTATTGACAGCAGCATTCACCTCGGTACCAGGCGCGGGTTTATTCATTTGATTCACCAGCAGGAAGGCGGCCAATACGATTAATGTGATTGCAAGCAAAATCGTGATTAGCCAAGGCAGCATTTTTTTCATGACCATTCCTCCGTTTGTTGCACTTTAATAGTTGCTGCGTGGATGCCGATATCCCGATAATACGCTTGGATCATCGCAATAACATCGGCCGCCTTCTCCAGCACGATAATACGCTTCCCTGTGATCAGGGTGACGTAAGTATCCGGCGTTTCTTCTACGGTCTCAATCATGATGGCGTTCAGCCACATTTGAGAACCGTTCAAGCGTGTAACAGAAATCATGATTTCCCTCCTAGGCGATCAAGGAAGCGGGGGAAACAGCCGGGGAAAGGGTTCCCTCCCCCCGGCTACCCCTTCGCTTAACGTTTCAGATTAACTACTTCCTGAAGCACTTCGTCAGAGGTGGTGATGATCCGCGAATTCGCTTGGAAGCCCCGCTGCGCTACGATCATCTCGGTAAATTCTCCCGTCAGATCGACGTTGGACATTTCCAATTGTCCAGAGACGAGAGCGCCGGTCCCGGCTTCCGCATTATTCGGGTTCGTGTAGGCCAACTCGCCGTCAGCTACGGCATTCAGGGACACCCGGTAAAGGTTGCCTCCAATCTTCTCCAAGCCTTCCGGGTTGGTAACTCTGGCCACGCCGATGACGGCTCCCGCTTCCGTCCCACCTTCGGCGTTTTTCAGCATCATTGTTCCGTTAGAAGCGATCGTAAAGGCGGTTACCGCTTCAAAATCGATGGGCTCAATGACATCGCCATCGCTATTACATACTAGCAAACCGTCTGAAGTAACCAGTTGGCCAGATGCATCCAAATGAAAGTCTCCCGCACGAGTCAGGAAAGGAACCTCTTGATCCGCCGTCAGCTTCACGAGGAAAAATCCGTCCCCATCGATCCGTAGATCCAGGGGATTGTTCGTCGTCATCGCGCTGCCGCCGGTATGTAACGTATCGATGGAGCCGATGGATACCCCTAAGCCGATTTGTTTGGCGTTAACGCCACCAGATTCGCCATCAACCGGTGCGGTAACCCCGGCTACCGTCTGGCTCATGATATCCTTAAACATCACGCGTCCGGATTTGAAACCTACTGTATTTACGTTCGCAATATTGTTGCCGATAACGTCAAGCTTGGTTTGAAAGCCGCGCATCCCGGAAACGCCAGAATACATAGATCTTAACATGCGTTCTCATTCCTTCCAGTGATAAAATAACTTGCTTTAGCTGCTTCAGTCGATCCGCAGCCGATGGCTCCCGTAACCGGTCCAGCCATATTAAGAGATGATGACGGCGCTGTCGATTTGCGTGAATACGTTATCCTTCATACTGCTGCCGTCCATTGCGGTAACGACGGTACGATTATTCACATTGACGATAAGGGCCATGTCTTTCAGCAATATCAAGGAATCCTTGGCTCCCTTTGCAGCAGCACTATCTATCGCTGATTCGATCTTGTTCAACTGCTCCGGTTGCAGTTCGATTCCGCGTTGTTCCAACCGCTTCACCGCATGGTTGCTGAAATGGACCAGCCGGTCTTCCAGCATATCCTTGAAATTGGTTCCCGTCGTAGCTGTCGAATGGTTTCTGTTCGGCGTCAGCGCACTAGGTCCGATTCTTCCTGTGTACAGCTGCCCTACTCGGATCGGCCCGTTCATGATGGGTCCGCTCCTTGACCAGCTCCGCCGGTTTCCTCAGCAGGATCACCAACCTGTTCGATATCGGAGATTTTAACTTCCTTATCTCCCACCTTGACGTAGTGAACACCGTCACGAACAATAATGGAATCAACGATACCGCTTTCCTTCTCAACCACAACTTCGGATTGACCTGTCGCAACATCATAGTTACCTGTTTTGGTTGAGCTGACCCAAGTCACCTGTTTCCCAATCAGTCCGGAATCATTGCCTAATGATCGGCCTAGATTGGATAGCTGTTCAGAGATATTGGTCAGTTGCTCTACCGAGGAAAACTGAGCCATTTGAGCGACCATTTGTGTATTATCCATCGGGGATAAGGGATCTTGATTTTGCATTTGGGCCATCATCAGTTTCAGAAAAGCATCTTTGCCCATTTCGTTGGTTTTCGTGCTAGCCTTCTGAACATTGTTCTGTGAATAATTCGGCCACATCACTGAAGGTGAATACGTATCTGCCACGGAGGTACCTCCTTTCTGCTTTTTATGCTCTAGCGACAAAGGAACTGCCGTAGTTTTGCTCCTTGGCTCTGACCTCGGCAACCCACTCGTTCCATTCCTCATTCATATCATGAATGGCCAGAGTATCGTCCTCCATCAGTGGACGGCGTTTTTCACTTTGCTGCTGCCCCGCTCCGCTGCCGGACTGGCGACCATCATGGTACATATGGGACGACAGTGCCGAGTTTTGCGTGACTTCCAACTTGTTCACCTGAAGCCCCTGGGACTGTAACGCCGTTCTCAGTTGCGCCATTTGCTGCTCCAGAGATTCCTTGGCAAAAGCATGCTCTGTCATGAATTGGGCGGTTAATTGCCCGTTTTGCATCGTAATTCGTACGTCAACTTGTCCTAAATGCTCCGGATAAAGCGAGATTCTCGCTTCAGATACGCCTTTCAGATTCACGATATCCAGCTTGTTAACCAGGAAACCGCTCATTTCTTTGGCGAACTGTTCAACCGGAACCGGCTTGGCTACATGCTTGACGGAAATGATGCCGCTATCCCGGATCGCAAGTTGTCCCGCGGTCACGATTTGTCCTGTTGGAACGGAATCCTCGTGTTCATTAGGTTCCATCGTTAGGTCGTCAACTGCCGTATCGGTTTCCAGCGCTGAGTAAATCGCGTGAACTGCTGCCGTATTGCTGCCTGTCTTTGTGCTGTGCTGAGCGGTCTGTGCATTCCCTTGATTTAGCATATCGCCGCCCGAGCTGCCTTGTGGGTTAGCTCCTGCACCTTGATTTGCCGTAAGGACTCGCGGGTGTATTCCTCCAACCGATTCGGTTCCTTTTCCGCCATTCAGCTTCGTTTCGACCGAATCAGGGAGTGTATCCAGCATCCCTTGCAGCGTATCCAGCATGACTCCGGCTTGTCCTTGCGCGTTCGATGTCAGCTTCGCGGTATTCGATTCCGTTGCAGCCAACAATTGCACCAACGCATCCTGTACCGCAAAACGCATCGTCTCTGGCTGTTGCGCCAGCGCCGGCAGTACATTAGCTTCTTCAGCCACCGCTGTTCCCGACGTTGGAGTCGTGTTCGTCTGCTGCAATAAGGTCTGGACATTTTGTAGCCAGCCTTGCAATGCCGCCATCAACGATGGGTCCGCTTGAAGCGCTTCATCCAATTTCGGCAGCTGCTGCAGCAGTCCTTCGATCATGGCTGCTAGCGTACTGTCCGTTGCGTCGGATGTAGCCGCTTCTGTGGTTTTCTGAAGTCCAGCCAAGGTCAGCAGTTGGGCAGAAGTTTGTCCTTCCTGTGGCTGAGCATTGCCAAGCAGCATGGAAAGGAGCTTCTGGTCAAAAGACAATGCCGTATTAGGCGTAACTTCCGACTTGCCTGCCGATCCATACCATAACGAATTAACAGATCCCGCTTTGCTTCCATTTACTTGAGTTACGGTTTGATTCATCTTGTTCTCACCTCCTTTCAAGAGTAATTTTCAGTCCATATTCACTTGCTAACCAATTGATTCAAAATCTTCACCGACGTTTTCTCATCGGTTTTGGCCATTTCCGCCAAAATTTTCGATCGAGTGGTTCCATTGACCGACTTCATGATCTTAAGTCCCTTTTCCGGACTCAGCTTATACGTTTGAAGAATGAGTTTGGCGGCATCTGCCGCAGCCATCGATGAGAAAGTCTGACTGAGCTCGGTATCATCCAGCCCTGTTCCGGTTGTGGCGGTGGCAGCATCCGCAGCCGATTCCATTTTGAGTCTGGACTGCAGTGCGGCGATCGCCAAATCCTCGGACGTATTGACATCCTTCAGCTTGATCGAAATATCGGCTGCCTTCTGTGGATCCATCTTTTCCAAAATGGCCACTTTACTCTCATTACTCATCACACTCAGCATTTGCAGCGTCTCTTCCGTTGACAGCTTGTCGAAGATTGCCGCTGCTTTGCTTGGGCTCATCTCCGCATAGAGATTGGCCAGCTTCTTAACTTCCTTCTGGTAGGCTTCCGCTTCCGTCGATTGTTGCTGTTCATTCTCTTGCTGTTGAACAGTAGCAAGCTGATCCTGTAACTCTTTGACTTTCTCCTGCTGCTGGGACGCTTGCTGGTTCGCCGATTGCAGCTGCGCCTGCTGTTTTGCAAGCTGATCTTTGAGTTCTTTCACAGTCGCCTCGGTACTCTCCTGCTGCTTCTGTTCTTCCTCCGCAGCTTGCTTCAACTCACCCTCTGGAACTTCAGGATCCGGGACCAAATTCTTCACAACGGGAATCCGGTTTCCCCAATCGAACAGCGTATTGCGGAAGTCAATGTTGAATAAGGTTAAAAGCACACCTAACAGGACAACCGTAAAAAGAATAGGGGTCATAAAGAACAGAAAACGCGAGAATCCGCCTCCCGACTCTTCTTCTAATTCTTCATCAAGCACTGTTTTTGCCATCTTGTTTCCCTCCTTCGAACAACCGTATGGGCGCCCGCTTTCCTTATCGGGCTCTCATGGCGAACCGGACCGTGGCCATTTCATCCAGCTCGTTTTGTTCCCGAAGAAGCATATCGTGCTGAAATTTATCCATGGCTTTCTCTTTCGCTTTAAGCCATACCTTCTCGTCCAGCATTTTCCCCTTTAATACCGTCTTCTTGTGCTCTACCTTCTGTTCGGCTACGCGAATATCGCCTTGCTTCCTCTCGATCGCTTGATCGATGAAGCCCATATATCGTTGAAGTTCCTGCAGTTTGATCATGGAGGCAGTGTTCTCTACTTCGGCTGCGATCACCGCAGCGATACTGGCTTTCTCCTCCAACAACTGCTCCAGCGAACGTTGCTCCGACTGCAGTTCGCCAACGGCAGCGGACAGCATCCATTCAGCCTGCGTCTTTTCGTTGGATTTCAAATCGACTACTTTTTGATAGACGTAACGGAACTTCATACTTTACGTTTCATCTCCTTGCGAATTCGGAAATTAGCCGTTCCTGCACTTCAGTGAGCTTCACTTTCTCATTGACCTTCTGTTTCGTAAAGTTCCATATCTCTTGGATCGCGCCGATCGCTTCGTCGATATCCGCGTTGGAGCCCGGCTGATACGCACCGATATTGATCAAATCCTCGGAATCCTTATACACGGCCATCAGCCGCTTCAGGTTATCGGCCGCCTCATTCTGGTCGTCCGTCACGATATCCTTCATCACCCGGCTAATGCTCGCCAGAATATCAATCGCGGGAAAATGCCCCTTATTCGCGATCCCGCGGTTCAGCACGATATGGCCGTCCAAGATTCCCCGGACTGCATCGGCAATCGGTTCATTCATATCGTCGCCGTCAACGAGTACGGTGTAGAAAGCGGTAATCGATCCGGTAGGCCCGGTTCCCGCACGCTCCATTAATTTCGGTAATGCAGCAAACACGGAAGGGGTATATCCGCGCATAGCCGGCGGTTCCCCAACTGCTAGTCCTACCTCGCGAAGTGCCATCGCATAGCGAGTAACGGAATCCATCATGAGCATGACGTTAAGGCCGCGATCCCGGAAATACTCAGCGATCGTTGTGGCAATCAAAGCCCCCTTCATCCGGATCAAAGCCGGTTGATCGGAGGTTGCCACGACGACGACGGAACGTTCCAACCCTTCGGGGCCAAGATCCCGTTCAATAAAATCTAGCACCTCACGCCCCCGTTCCCCGACAAGCGCGATCACGTTAACGTCTGCCGAAGTGTTACGAGCGATCATCCCCATCAACGTACTCTTTCCGACCCCGGAGCCGGCGAATATCCCAACCCGCTGGCCTTTGCCGATTGTTAACAGACCATCGATAGCTCGCACCCCGATGCCTATTGGCTCGGTAACTCTCGGACGATTCAGCGGATTCATTGGTTTGTTGTAGGTTGAATAATGTCCCATCCTCGATGGCAACAGGGACCCGTCCAGCGGTTGACCCAAGCCATCCAGCACCTTACCGAGCAGTTCGGATCCAACCTGAACGGTCAGCGGTTTGCCGGTCCCGACGACATCACATCCGGGACCAATCGCTTGGAGCTCGCCCAGCGGCATAAGCAACACCTTGTTATCACGAAACCCAACCACTTCGGCTTGGAGTGGTTGAGCGGCCTTGCTGGGGTAGATATAACATAAATCGCCTATGCTGGCGTCCGGGCCTTCGGATTCGACCATCAGCCCGATGACCTGTGTCACTTTCCCGTTGATTCGGATCGGATCAAGTTGCCTAAGGTGATCGATATAACGTTCAGCTCTCAACATCGTCATACGCCTGACCTCGCTCCTCCGTTTGTAGAGAAACCCGCAATAGTTCTTTTTTGATCTCCGACAACTGGGTATCGATTCTGGCGTCAACGCTGCCGAAAGAGGAGCGAATGACACAACCGCGATCCTTCACCGTTGGATCCGGTAGGATCTGAAGTTCGGCCTGCGAGTCGATAGCTAGACTCAGTTCTTCGCGGGCCGCCTGTACGAAAGCGAAGTCGCCCGGCGAAACGCATAACGTTAGAATTCCCTGCTCTCGTTTGCGAGCTAGGCTCTTCTTGATCAGGTCCATCGCGTAATCCGGCTCAAGCTCAAGCTGCTTGTCGATGATTTTCTCGGCTATCGCGCAGCTCAATTCAACCACGAACGGCTCCGCTTCCTGAATGATGCGTTCTTTCTCAACATAAGCATGTTGCAGGACCGAACCGGCTTCGTTCATCATCTCGTCGATGCGGGAGCGCATTGTTTCTTCTGCCTGTGTTTTTCCTTCTTCATAACCCTGATTGAAGCCCTCCGCCTTCAAAGCTTCAATCATATGCTCGTCCTGTTCGCGGCGTTCTTGCCACCAGGCTTCGATTTGCTCGCGGGCTTCGGCTAACATAAGTTCCGCCTGCTCCGCAGCCTCCCTTACCTGTCGTTCGGCAAACTCCTTGGCATCGGCCAGCATTTGTCGTCTCGTTTCTTCTGCTGCAAGATCTTCAACAGAAGGGCTGTGAACGCTCGTTTTCTCGGTTTGTGCAGAAGGTGTGTCCTCAGCAGAGGTATGGATCTTAGCTAAATTTAGTTGTTTTAAGATTTCGACCGGTACGTATTGAGACACCTTGATCAAATTAGACAATGATGTCATCTCCTCCGCCGCGGGCGATAATAATCTCACCGGCTTCTTCCAGTCTGCGGATCGTAGCTACGATGCGGGTTTGTGCCTCTTCCACATCACGCAACCGCACCGGCCCCATGTATTCCATTTCTTCCTTGAATGTCTCGGACATCCGTTTCGACATATTGCGGAAGACGGCCTCGCGGACTTCTTCGCTGGCCACTTTGAGGGCAAGCTGCAAATCGGCGTTCTCGATATCGCGGATAATTCGTTGGATCGAACGATTGTCGATGTTGACGATATCCTCGAAGACGAACATCCGCTTTTTGATTTCTTCGGCCAACTCGGGATCCTGGATTTCCAGCGAGTCGAGGATGGTTCTTTCGGTTCCCCGGTCGACCCCATTCAGAATCTGTACGATGGACTCGATACCGCCAGCGCTGGTGTAATCCTGCGTAACCGTTGCGGAGAGCTTCTGTTCCAGCACGCGCTCGACCTGAGCGATGACCTCCGGTGAAGTACTGTCCATAACCGCGATTCTTCTCGCGACCTCCGCCTGCTTCTCCTGCGGAAGCGAAGACAGGATGGCAGCCGCTTGTTCGAATTGCAAGTAGGACAAAACCAAAGCGATCGTTTGCGCGTTTTCGTTCTGAATAAAGTTGAGAATTTGATTCGGATCTGCCTTACGGGCAAAATCGAAAGGCCGGACCTGCAAAGTTGCGGTCAGGCGGTTGATGATATCCACCGCCTTCGATTGGCCCAGCGCTTTCTCCAGAATTTCCTTGGCGTAATTAATGCCGCCCTGGGTGATATACTCCTGAGCAAGGCAGATCTGGTGAAACTCCGCCATAATCATTTCTTTTTCCGTGCCGTCGACTTTACGAACGTTGGCGATCTCCAGGGTGAGCTGCTCGATCTCATCATCCCGCAAGTGCTTGAAAATTTGCGCTGACACCTCGGGCCCTAACGTAATCAACAATATGGCTGCCTTCTGCTTCCCGCTCAAACCCGGGCTCGATGTTTTTGACAATGCGTTCACCTCTATTCATCAGCCAGCCAGGTGCGAAGCAAGTTAACGAATTCGTCAGGCTTCTTCTTGGCCAACGTTTCCAGTTGTTTGCGCACTTGGTTTTCATTCGTGACCGTATCCAGATTAATGGACGGGAATTCCGGCGTAAGCGGCAAAGCGAGATCTTCTTCCGCTTCCGTCGCTTTCTTGCGGCGGCGGAACAAGACGATTCCGAGACCTGCCAGTGCCAGCAGAGCCGCGCCCCCCACACCCCAGACCAACGGGCTCGACAAACTCAAACCGCTGGTTTGGGTCGCGTCCGAATGGAATGGCTGGGACAACACTGAAACTTTTTTCTGCAATTCTTCGTCTGTATAGGTAGTACCCGAATCTGCCAGGTAGGAACCGACGATGTTTTTTAAGATATTTTCAATCGCGGACTGCGTATTCTCATCCAAAGTATCTTGACCAACTGGTGGTTCAACAGCCACGTTAATGGTTAAATCCTTTATAACGTATGGACTAGCGATAATATCCTTCGTAATCCGATTAACTTCATAGTTGATTGTCGACGAGCTCTCTTCCGAAGACGATCCCCCGCTTGTTTCTGCTGAAGGATAATTAACGACGTCTTCTTGACCGGTACCTGGAACTCCGCTAGTCGGACTAGCCGCTCCGGTATAGCTCTTCTGCACTTTTTGTGCGCTAATTTCGATACCTTTCATATTTTCGGTATCCACCGGTGTTACAAGATTATCCTTCTGGCTAACCTGGTCAAAATTCAGCTTTGAAGCAACCAGCACTTCGATTTTGTCCGGACCGGTTAGTCTGGAAAGGAACTGCTTCACGCTTTGGCGAACATCGCTTTCGAATTTCTTCTGCAGGGCCATGTTCTCCTGAACCGCCGTGGTTAACGACCCCGTTGCTCCACCTTGTCCACTTGGCAACAATACGGTGTCATCACTCGACGAAAGCGAGATATTTTCTACCGGCAAATTCGGAACCGAAGTCTTTACCAAATTGAAATACCCGTCAATGGCTTCCTGATTCGGCCGGTACCCTGGCTTGAACGAGAGGACGATCGAAGCCGACGCCTTCTCCTGGTCTTCCGGGCTGGCGAATACATTCTCCGCTGGAAGGTTGAGAAGCACCTTAGCGTCATTGATTCCCTGCATGCGCTTCAGCAGTTTTTCAACTTCGCCATTAATGGCGGTTTTATACTTCACGTTAAATTCATTGTCGGTCATGCCGATTAAGGAAGAACTCTCATTAAAGGCATCCAAACCGATTGACCCACTCTGTACGATCCCTTGCGAACCGACATCGACCTTAACCCGTGCTGCCTCCTTGCTAGGCACCGAGATCGTGGAACCGTCCGGCCCCAGCTTGTACGGAACCCCGCTGGATTCTAGGTAATTGATGATTCCTGCCGCATCGGTTGAATCGAGGCCGGTAAATGCCACGTCATATTCCGTTTTGGAAAATTGGATCGTCAGCAGGATGATGGCAAGCAGCGCAAAAGTTACGGTTGCGATAATAAATGTTTTTTGTTTTTTACCAAATTGGTTCCAGTACCCTAGCATTCGATCTCGGTACTGTGTAATTCTCTCATTCACAATGTCACCTCATCCGAGCATGTTCAGTCCTTAAATTTGCGTACGCATAATCTCTTGATAAGCTTCTATCACTTTATTCCGGACTTGCGTAGTCAACTGCAAACTTAACAAGGCTTGCTCCGAGGCGATCATCATCTCATCGGCATTTACTTTCCCTAACAGAAACTGGCTATTCACCTGTTGTGCATTGGTTTCCTGTGCAGCAACTCCGTCCAGCGCATCGCTAAGAAAAGAACTGAATTGCTTCATGGATTCCGCAGGCGTGAGATTCTGCGCATTGCCGGACGTTTGCGTTCCTGTCACCGGCTTTAAGGAGTCAAAACTCATTCTCTCGATCAACGTGCAACACTCCTAACTACGAATTATGTTATCTTTTCTAGTCTATTTACCGATTTGCAAGGCTTTGGTAAACATCGCTTTGCTGGCGTTAAGCGCCGTAACGTTAGCTTCATAAGAGCGGGTTGCCGAAATCATGTCTACCATCTCTTTCAAAACATCGACATTCGGCATATAGACATACCCTTCACTGTCTGCATCAGGATGTGTCGGGTTGTAAACCGGTTTAAATGGCGAGGCATCTTCTTGAATTTTCGTGATTTTTACCCCTTGGCTACTCGCATCCTTACCCATAGCCGAATTCAAGGCACGATCGAAATCCATCTCCTTGGGTGCCATAACAACCGTTTTGCGCCGGTAAGGAACAGCTTTGCCGTCCTCAATCTTGGCCCGAGTCGTATCGGCATTAGCGATATTAGAGGAAATCACGTCCATACGAAGACGTTGTGCGGTTAATGCGGAAGAACTAATCCCAAAACTGTCATTGATATTCAATGCCGATTATCTCCCTTCAACGGCGGTACGCTTCATTTTAATCAAATAATTCATTTGCTCGACATAAGCGTTATATCTCAGTTGATTTTCGGCAAGTTTTGTCATTTCGCTGTCGATATCGACGTTATTCTGGTTGTTGTTCATTGCCGTACTTTGATCCGTGCCTACGACCGGTTCAGGAACCTCGTTCGTTGGACCTATAACGAAATGCCTCACGTTCGTTCTCCTTCCTTGGAGCGCAGGCATACCGTCGTTCATCTCTGCTTGCAGCATGCTTTCAAAAGACACGCTGGATCTTTTAAAGTAAGGGGTGTCCACGTTCGCAATATTATTGGAGATAACCCCTTGCCGAAGATTTGCGGCCTGAATCGCGGTATCAAGCCTGTCAAATCCCACCCCATTCAACAACTGCACATTAGTTCCCCCCTTAGTCTCATTCGATCTTAATCATTAATGATTCTACAAACAATAGACAAATCCTCTTTTTTCGACATTTTTTTTGCTAATTATTGTCTTTTAATTGTCTTTCTTACGTCCTAGACATGAATGCTGTTTAATAATGTCATATATCCTAAGTTTCAAGGAGATTCGACATTATTACAATAAGAAAAAAGCCCTATCTTTCATGACTTTGACATCGTTTTTGGTCAAAAATGCAAATTTTACATAATAATCGTCAAAAACCAACATCATCCATATCTATTAAAGTCAATCACCTTTCTAGGAATAAATAAAGACCACCCGCCTAAGATGGCGAAGTGGCCTGAGTTTTTACAATATTGTGAAAAACGGATCAGGTCCTAGCTTGTAAATATCCATTTCTGATTCGAATCAGATGGATTTACAAAATAAATTGACTAAGGTCTCGATCCTGGGCAATATTTCCTAGTTTTTCCTTTACGTATTCCGGAGTGATCACCATTTTCTCGAGCGTCAGCTCTGGAGCTTCAAAGGACAGGTCCTCCAGCAGCTTCTCAAGGATCGTATGCAGCCGTCTGGCTCCAATGTTTTCGGTATTCGTGTTGACCGAAGCCGCAATACGAGCGATTTCATGGATCGCTGCGTCCGAGAACTCAATTTCTAGATTTTCCGTGCGCAGCAGTTCGATGTACTGTTTGGTCAAAGCGTTCTCCGGCTCGGTCAAGATCGATACAAAATCCTCCAGCGATAAGCTGCTCAGCTCAACCCGAATCGGAAAACGCCCTTGCAGCTCGGGGATCAAATCAGATGGCTTAGCAATATGGAAAGCTCCCGCTGCGATAAACAAAATGTAGTCGGTTTTAATCGGTCCGTATTTAGTCATGACCGTTGAGCCTTCCACGATGGGCAGAATATCGCGCTGCACGCCCTCACGGGAAACGTCCGGCCCCGAACCTTGACCTCGACTGGCAACCTTATCGATTTCGTCAATAAAGATGATCCCGGTTTGCTCGGCTCGCGTGACGGCTTCTTGAATCAAATCGTCCTGATCGATCAGCTTGGCTGCTTCCTCCTGCGTCAGTACCTTGCGGGCTTCTTTGACCGTCAGCTTTCTCTTCTTCGTCCGTTTCGGTAGAAGACTGCCGAACATTTCCTGCATGTTCATGCCGAGCTGGTCGTTCCCTTGACCTGCGAACATATCCATCATCGTTGGCGCATTGTCCTCTACTTCGACTTCCACGATATCATTCTCCATTTGGCCGGCCAGCAATTTGAACCGTACTTGACGGCGACGTTCCGTCAGCGTACCATCTTCTTCCGGCTGCTCCTGGTCAGGGGTGCCGTTTCCGTTGCCTCCCCCGAATAACATTTCAAAGGGATTACGCACCCCTTTGGCTTTGCTTTCGGAAGGCACCAGAATGTGAACCAGACGTTCATTCGCAAGCTCTTCGGCCTTGTCCTTCACCTTTTCGGTTCGCTCCAGCTTCACGGTACGGATCGCCGTTTCGATCAGATCGCGCACCATCGACTCGACGTCCCGGCCAACATAACCGACCTCGGTGAACTTCGTCGCTTCCACTTTAATAAATGGGGCACCGACGAGCTTGGCGAGCCGGCGGGCAATTTCCGTTTTCCCCACACCGGTCGGCCCGATCATCAGAATGTTCTTCGGCACGATCTCATCCTGAACCTCTTCCCGGAGAAGACTACGCCGGTACCGGTTACGCAGAGCGACAGCAACCGATTTTTTGGCTTGCTTTTGCCCTACGATGTATTTATCCAATTCAGCCACGATTTGTCTGGGCGTTAAATTTTTATCGGTCATGATTCGTCCCCCCTGAACACGATAGTTTCAACGGAACCTCAAAGCTCCTCAACAATAATGTTATTGTTGGTATAGACACAAATTTCCGAAGCAATCTGTAGGGATTCTCGAGCAATATCTTTGGCTTCAAGACCCTGGCCATGACGTTTGAGCGCCCGTGCAGCCGACAACGCGAAGTTGCCGCCTGACCCGATTGCCAATACATCGTCATCCGGCTCGATAATTTCCCCGCCGCCGGAAATCAGCAGCATACCGGATTTGTCCATCACGATCATCAATGCCTCCAGCTTGCGCAGCACACGATCTTGCCGCCAATCCTTGGCTAGCTCGACAGCAGCTCTCTGCAAGTTGCCTTGGTGCTCCTCCAGCTTGCCTTCGAATTTTTCGAATAACGTGATGGCATCAGCAACCGAGCCGGCAAAACCAGCCACCACTTGCCCGCGGTATAACCGGCGTACTTTCTTCGCCGTCTGCTTCATCACGACGTTCTGCCCAAACGTAACTTGCCCGTCACCGGCGATGGCCCCTTTGCCATTATGTCGTACAGCGCAAATTGTTGTGGCGTGAAAAGTTAGATCCATGAGTGTTTTGGCACTTCCTTTCTTGAATCTCAACCCTCCCCATCCCTCCCTTACCGTAAGGGAGGGCGCCCGAGGGCCTGCTGCCCTCTGGACTCCCGCAAGGGGAAGAACGTGCGATCGTCTGAGGCGCTCCTGAGCCGCTGTCCCCTGCGGGGATGCGCTCTACTTCGTGCACGGAACGCTTTTCCCCCTTCGGGTACGTCTCACTTTGGGTGCTCCCGGGTTACCTGGAACACCTGAAGAACGTGGGATCGACTGAGGCGCTCCTGAGCCGCTGTCCCCTGCGGGGATGCGCTTAACTATGTGCGTGGAACGCTTTCCCTTCGGGATTCGCTTACGTTCTGCTTTATTGGGCTAATTCTATGTGTATGAATATCCTTGCTTTCAGCATAACCCGTTTGCCCCCTAGATTGCAAAAAAACGGTGGATTAACCCAACCGTTCTTCTGCCATAAAGGCTCGCAAGCTATTGAGCGCGCGATGAGCGAGCGCTTCGTTTTTCTCCGCTTTCTTGCGATAGCGGGTGTCCAGCTTCGGAAATAAGCCGAAGTTGGCGTTCATCGGCTGGAAGTGCTCGAAGTCCGCGGTGGTAATATAACGCGCCATGCTGCCTAGCGTCGTATCCTCAGGGAAGACGATCCCTTCCGTATCGGCTGCGGCACGGGCAGCGTTGATCCCGGCGATCAAGCCGGACGCGGCGGACTCGACGTAGCCTTCAACGCCGGTCATCTGTCCGGCGAAGAACAAGGTTGGCCGAGTCTTCAATTGATACGTCGGCATCATCAGCTTCGGCGAGTTGATGAACGTGTTGCGGTGCATCACGCCATAGCGGACGAACTCGGCGTTTTCGAGACCCGGGATCATGGAAAAGACGCGTTTTTGCTCGCCCCATTTCAAGTGGGTCTGGAAGCCAACCAGGTTGTACAATGTACCGGCAGCGTTGTCCTGACGCAGCTGTACGACCGCGTGCGGTAACTTCCCGGTATGCGGGTTCACGAGACCAACCGGCTTCATCGGCCCGAACAACGCGGTTTGCTTGCCGCGGCGCATCATGATTTCAATCGGCATGCAGCCTTCAAAGTATACTTCTTTCTCGAAGTCCTTCAGCTGCGCCACTTCTGCGTTAATCAATGCTTCGTAGAAGGCGTCGAATTCCTCTTCGGTCATCGGGCAATTGAGGTAAGCCGCTTCGCCTTTGTCATACCGTGAAGCTAAGTACACTTTGTTCATATCGATCGATTCCTTCTCCACAATCGGAGCGGCGGCATCGTAGAAGTAAAAATAATCCTCACCGGTCAACTTCCGGATCTGCTCCGATAAAGCAGGAGACGTTAGTGGCCCCGTCGCAATAACGACGATCCCTTCTGTCGGAATCTCCGTGATTTCCTCATTCACCACTTCGATCAGCGGGTGCTCACTGAGCGTGCGAGTGATTTCCCCGGAGAAACCGTCCCGATCAACCGCCAGCGCTCCGCCGGCCGGCACCGCGTTACGGTCCGCAGCACCGAGCACCAGCGAGTTCAGCATCCGCATCTCTTCCTTTAGCACGCCAACCGCGTTCGTCAAACCGTTCGCCCGCAGCGAGTTGCTGCAGACCAGCTCGGCGAATTTATCGGTATGATGCGCCGGGGTTTTGACCACCGGACGCATCTCGTACAAGACCACGGGGATCCCTCGGCTCGCGATCTGCCAAGCCGCTTCACTGCCGGCCAGTCCCGCGCCAATGACCGTTACTTTGTTCGTCATTCTCTAATCCCCCCAAAATCCTTGCTGAGTTTCTAAGTTGTCAATGTCCGCAAGTTCTTGCAAGACTCGTCTTAATCATCCGAACCGTCGTCGTTGTCCTCGATCGCTTCCACGTAATCGCAAGCCGTGCATTGGAGTTTCCCGCCTTGCTTGTTCCGTTTCTCCACAAGCAGTGAACCACACTTCGGACAAGGCTTAGGGGACGGTTTATCCCATGAGACGAAATCGCACTCTGGATAACGGTCACAGCCATAGAAAACCCGTCCTTTTTTGCTTCGGCGTTCGACTACATGGCCCTCCTTACATTTCGGGCAGGTGACGCCGATATCCTTAACGATCGGCTTGGTATTGCGGCAATCCGGAAATCCGGAGCATGCCAGGAACTTCCCGAACCGTCCCAATTTATACACCAACGGTTTCCCGCATTTTTCACAAATTTCATCGGAGACTTCGTCTTCGATTTCGACTTCCTTCATTTCTTCTTCTGCAACGCGAAGTCGCTTCTCGAACGATTCATAAAATTCGCCGAGCACCCGTACCCAATCCTCGGAGCCTTCCTCGACATGGTCAAGGTCCTCCTCCATATGAGCGGTAAACTCAACGTCTAGGATCTCCGGAAAGAATTGTTCTGTCTGCTCAATAAGGAGCTCGCCTAGCTCGGTAGGCATGAATTTCTTCTCTTCGATGGCGACGTAGCCGCGTTTTTGAATCGTCTCCAGTGTTGGAGCATACGTACTTGGGCGTCCGATCCCCAGCTCCTCCAGCGTTTTGACCAAACGTGCCTCGGTGTAACGCGGTGGCGGTTGGGTGAAATGCTGTTTCGGTTCGATCGATTCTTTAACCAACACTTCCCCTTTTTGCAGAGGCGGTAAGAATTTATCATCCTCATTGGCGTTCCCATCATCGTTGCCTTCCACGTACACCTTCATGAATCCAGGAAAACGGATTTTCGAGCCAACGGCACGGAAGGTCGCTTCACCTACAGCAATATCGACCGACATCGTGTCCAGCACGGCAGACGTCATTTGGCTGGCCATAAAACGGTCCCAAATCAATTTATACAACCGGTATTGGTCGCGGCTAGTGAATTCCTTCACCGATTCCGGATCGCGCATCGCCGATGTCGGACGAATCGCTTCGTGAGCATCCTGCGCGCTGGCGGCTTTTTTGGAATATTGACGCGGCGTTTCGGGTGCAAAGGCTTCACCGAATTTACCCAGAATATATTCCTTCGCTTCCTCTTGAGCCGAGGCGGCAATTCGCGTTGAGTCCGTACGCATATAGGTGATCAGACCAACGGTTCCCTCTTTGCCGAGGTCAACCCCTTCATAGAGCTGCTGAGCGACGGACATCGTCTTCGCTGCGCGGAAATTCAACTTACGGGCAGCCTCCTGTTGCAGGGAGCTTGTCGTAAACGGCGCAGCCGGATGGCGGAGGCGTTCTTTCTCCTTCACTTCGGCCACGCTAAACTTAGCTTTCTCAATCGATTTCAGGATTTCCTGAACCTGCTGTTCGCTTTGCAGCTCCAGCTTTTGGCCTTGGAACTGGTGAAACTTCGCTTCGAACGCAGAATCTCCGGTTTTCAGCTTCGCCGTAATGCTCCAGTATTCTTCCGGAACAAATTCGGAGATTTCGTTCTCCCGATCCAAGATGATTTTCAACGCAACCGATTGTACGCGGCCAAACGACATCCCTTTTTTGATCTTCTTCCACAGCAGCGGGCTGACCTTGTAACCAACCAACCGATCCAGAATCCGTCTGGCTTGCTGCGCGTTCACAAGATCCATATTGATCTGGCGTGGGGTCTTGAACGCATCTTTCACCGCTTGCTTCGTAATTTCATTAAATACGACACGGCATGTTTCCGTTTGATCCACGTCCAGAACGTGGGCCAGATGCCAGGCAATCGCTTCGCCTTCGCGATCGGGGTCAGCTGCCAGATAGATTTTTTTTACTTTTTTGCTGGCATCCTTTAATTCTTTTAATACGGAACCCTTCCCACGGATCGTAATATACTTCGGACTGAAGTCGTTCTCTACTTCAACCCCAATTTGACTCTTGGGCAAATCGCGAACATGACCCATTGAGGCTTTCACGATGTATTTGCTGCCTAAGTATTTGCCAATCGTTTTCGCCTTGGCAGGCGATTCTACGATGACGAGTGAATCCGCCACAGGTTCGTCCTCCTCTCAAACAATACGAAACTTCATTCAATTTAATAATCGAGTTCAAAAAGTCAGCTTTTCAGCACCAAGAAGGTTGGATGAATTCAAGATTCGATGTCGAATAATCTTCTTGATTCTACTTCGTGATCAAAGAATGACTTTTTGAACTACCTCTCATATAGTCATATATTGGGGCCATTCTTGGTTAGGAAAGGACTATATTAACTGGTACACAGAGCCGGGGAGTTGAACCGCCGTTTTTTTCATGATTAAAGATAACAGAACTGAATGTAAAAGTCCAAAATCCCACCCGGTCTGCACGAGCAAATCATCGAAACTCGTGATGCCCTGCTCCAACATATGGTATATGCGGTGCTCCTCATCTGTCAACTTGTTTCCTGTTACCGCTTCCTTTTTGAATTCCTTCGCGGAAGGTAATAAGGCCTCGTATTCCTCCCAGATATCCTTGGCTTCGGTGACGATTTTGGCTGCTCCCTGCTTCAGCAGCGACAACGTCCCCCGGCTTTTCGGCGAGGTGACCGGACCCGGGACGGCAAACAAGTCGCGATTGGCCTCCAGCGCCATATCCGCCGTGATCAACGAACCGCTCCGGGCATCGGCTTCCACAACCACGGTACCCCGGCTGATCCCTGCGATGATCCGGTTGCGCTGCGGAAACATCCCGGGATGCCCCGGTGTGCCGATGGGATACTCCGAAACGATGAGCCCTTGCTCGGTAATCCGGCGATACAGCGAGACATGGTCCGGAGGATAAGCGACATCGATGGCGGTACCCAATACGGCTAAGGTCGGCCCGCCGGCTTGCAACGCCGCTTCATGGCAAACCCCGTCAATCCCCCGGGCCATCCCGCTAACGACGGTAATTCCGCGAGTACTAAGCTCCCCTGCCAAATCTGCAGCTACCTTGCGCCCATAGGCAGTTGGCAATCGCGTGCCCACCATCGCCACGGAGAGGCCGTTAAGCAGCCGTACATCTCCAAGGACATACAAAACCCATGGTGGCCGAGCGGTCTCCTTCATTAAAATAGGATACTCCGAATCCAACCTTGTAATCACCTGTATGCCTTTGAGGCAAAGTTGTTCCATTCGAGCATCAATCCAACCTGCGTTGAACTGTTCCGACAGGTGCAGCGCAAGCTCCGGATCCAGCCCCCGTTCCATCCAATCGGCTGCAGTAAACTCTAGGGCATGCTCCCAATCCTTATCGTATTCAACAATTCGCTGAAGCGATTTCCATCCCACCCCGGGGCATTCATGCAAACCTGCCAAAACCCACTTCTTCTCCACTCCCGAATCCCTCCTCTGAAATAAAAAAAAGCAACCTTCCAAGCCGCTTTGGGCTGAGAAGGTTGCTTACCTTTGCGAATGATTATATCAAAAAAAGATCAATGTGTCGTGCATAAATTCAGAATGCCGCGCTCCTCCAGTACGTTCACAAGCGTCGCGCCCATTTCGGACGGAGTAGGCGCAACCTGAATACCGCAGGACTCCAGCTTGGCGATTTTTTCCTTCGCCGTACCTTTCCCCCCGGAAATGATCGCGCCGGCATGGCCCATCCGTTTGCCCGGAGGCGCCGTTACGCCGCCGATGAACCCGACGACAGGTTTCGTCATGTTCTTCTGGATCCACTCCGCCGCTTCCTCTTCGGCCGTACCACCGATCTCCCCAATCATGATCACGGCGTGCGTGTTGTCGTCGTCATTAAACCGGCGCAAAATATCGATGAACTCCGAACCCTTCACGGGGTCCCCGCCGATGCCGACTGCCGAGGATTGGCCGATGCCGCGCGTCGTCAGCTGATGCACCGCTTCATATGTCAACGTGCCGCTGCGCGAAACGACGCCGACATGACCAGGCAAATGGATATACCCCGGCATGATTCCGATCTTGCATTCGCCCGGCGTAATTACGCCCGGACAGTTCGGACCGATCAGAACCGTCTTTTTTCCTTCCATATAACGTTTAACCTTCACCATATCAAGGACCGGAATGCCTTCCGTAATACAAATGACCAGATCCAATTCCGCTTCCACAGCTTCCAGGATCGAATCCGCGGCAAATGCCGGCGGAACATAAATGACGCTGGCGGTAGCGCCAGTCGCTTCCTTGGCTTCGCGAACCGTGTTGAACACCGGCAGGCTGACGGTTTCGCCGCTCTCTAAGGCGATGTCTACCTTCGTGCCGCCCTTGCCCGGCGACGTTCCCCCGACCATTTGCGTGCCGTAGTCGAGTGCCCCCTTGGCATGGAACAACGCGGTTTTCCCGGTGATCCCCTGGGTGATGACCTTCGTATTCTTATCGACCAAAATACTCATATTTCGAGCCTCCCCTTATGGATAGGTGATTGCGTTCTAAATGCGTCCGTTAGGATACGAGCGCTACGATTTTCTGGGCACCATCCGCCATCGAATCTGCGGAAACGATCGCAAGTCCCGATTCGACCAAAATCCGCTTGCCCAAATCAACGTTCGTCCCCTCCAGGCGCACGACGAGCGGGCGGTCCAAACCAACCTGCTTCGCCGCTTCCACGATGCCCGAAGCAATGACGTCGCATTTCATGATACCGCCGAAAATGTTGACAAAAATGCCCTTCACCTTGGCGTCCGACAGGATGATTTTGAACGCTTCCGTTACCTTCTCCGCCGTAGCGCCGCCCCCAACGTCCAGGAAGTTAGCCGGGTCACCGCCGTAGTATTTGATGATGTCCATCGTTGCCATCGCGAGACCCGCCCCATTGACCATACAGCCGATATTGCCATCCAGCGCGATATAGCTGAGGTCAAATTTCGAGGCTTCGATTTCCTTCTCATCTTCTTCCTCCAGGTCGCGCAAAGCCAAAATATCCTTATGGCGGAACAGCGCGTTGGAATCGAAATTGAGCTTCGCGTCGAGTGCCATCACATTTCCGTCCCCCGTGACAACCAGCGGATTGATCTCCGCAATGGAGCAATCTTTGTCCACAAATGCTTCATATAAAGCCAGCATAAATTGCGAGGCCTTGCCAACCAATTCGTTTGGAATGTGAATCGCATAAGCCAACCGTCGCGCCTGAAACGGCGTCAAGCCGATAGCCGGGTCGATCGCCTCTTTGAAAATTTTTTCCGGAGTCGCGGCCGCAACCTCTTCGATTTCCGTGCCGCCTTCCTCGGACGCCATCATCGTCACTTGACCCGTTCCTCGGTCCACGACAACGCCGACGTAATACTCCTTCTTAATATCACAGCCTTGTTCGATCAAGAGGCGCTTCACTTCTTTGCCCTCCGGCCCCGTCTGATGGGTCACCAGTACCTTACCGAGGATATCCTGAGCATAAGATCTGACCTCATCCAAATTCTTCGCCACTTTTACACCGCCGGCTTTCCCGCGGCCTCCGGCATGGATTTGCGCCTTGACCACGACAACCGGGGTCCCCAGCGCTACCGCCGCTTCCACAGCTTCCTCGACCGTAAACGCCACTCGTCCTTCAGGAACGGCCACGCCGTACTGCTTCAGGACTTCTTTTCCTTGATATTCATGGATATTCATGCGTAAAAATCCTCCTATCAACAGGCGGTATTTAGAGGGTCCAAAAACCAGCGGCTTGTGGTCCCCCTTCTCAAATTACATCAGCTGAAACCCAGAATATTGTACCACTATTTTGAAACGCTTACCTTAAAAAGTTCATGATTTATACACAACTTTTTTATATCGTTTTCATCTCACTTTGAGATGAATAAGTGACGCAGAAAGGTAGAACAGCCGAATTTTCGTTAACCGCTTTCAAAGCTTCGAAGAGTTGGATTCAAAGGGCGAATTTTCAATGAGGCAATCTGCGAACAAATCGTATTGCGCGCGCACACATCTCACCATGAGATGAATTTCGATAAAATTCGGCAATGCCGATACGTGCCGCGTTTGTGAGGTATACGCTTGCCTTTTTACTATTAACAAGAGACATCATGATATTTAGCAAGGCCGTCCATAAATAAGAGCGTTCCGGAGGGGAACAGAGATAGAACTTACCTCTATCGCGCCGCCTCTTTGGCTTTGAAAAGCTTGACAATCGTAACGGTTCGTCCTAGAATACGTGTAACTTCATTAAATGGGATAATAAGGAAGCACCTTTTTCCAATCTGGCCTTGCCCAAGCAAGGATTCGAATCGACATGGAAAGAGGTGTTTTTGTTATGTACGGAAAATTGTACAGCGCTTGCTTATACGGTATTGATGGGGTGATGATCGAGGTCGAGGTCGACTTGTCCAACGGAATCCCGCAAACCAGCATCGTTGGTTTGCCGGACTCCGCGGTTCGTGAAGCGATCGACCGGGTAAGGGCGGCGATCAAAAATTGCGGGTATCGCTTTCCGCTTCAACGCGTCACGATCAATTTGGCGCCAGCCGATCTGCGCAAGGAAGGATCCGCTTTCGATTTGGCCATCGCCCTCGCGTTATTGGCAGCCAGCGATCAGGTGAAACTACCGCCGGAGGAGCGACTGCTCATTATCGGCGAGCTGTCGCTCGACGGCACGTTGCGGCCGGTCCCCGGCGTCTTGTCCATGGTCGATCGAGCGCGGCGCGACGGCTATACCGCCGTCCTGCTGCCGCAGGACAATGCCGCGGAAGCGTTGCTGCTGGGAGGGATTCGAGTCTACGGTCTTAGCCATCTATCGGAGCTGGCTCCCCCCTCACTCGAAGACCAGCTTCAGACAGCCAGCGCTCTGCATCCTTTGCGTTCTATCCGGGAGCTGGATAAGCAGGAGGAGCAGGCTCCGCTCGTCCTGCAATCGTTGAATCACCTTGAGCAAAAAACCGAAGCCATCGCTACCTCGGTCGATCTTCCCCCATTGCTAGACTATAGCGATGTCTTGGGGCAACGGCAAATCAAACGAGCGCTGACGATTGCTGCCGCCGGTTTCCATAATATCGTGCTGATCGGCCCGCCAGGCACGGGCAAAACGATGCTAGTGCAAAGGCTTCCCTCCATCCTGCCGCCCTTGACGTCGGAAGAATCGCTGGAGGTTACGAAAATATATAGCTCCGCCGGCAAGCTCGGCGACTCCAGTCAAGGTCTGATCCTGCGCCGACCCTTCCGCTCGCCGCACCATACCATCTCGGCCGGAGGCTTGATCGGAGGCGGCGGAATTCCTAAGCCGGGCGAAGTCAGTCTCGCCCACCACGGCGTATTGTTTCTAGACGAGTTGCCGGAGTTTTCCAGAAACGTGCTGGAGGTGCTGCGTCAGCCGCTGGAGGATCGCATCGTCACGATCAGTCGTTCCCGGGCGTCGTTCACGTTCCCTGCTCATTTTCTGTTGGCCGGTTCGTTAAATCCGTGTCCTTGTGGATACCAGGGTGCGGAGCCTCCGCTGCCGCAGTGCACCTGTACCCCTTGGCGCATTGCACAATACCGCGAAAAAATATCCGGCCCGCTATTGGACCGGATCGATATGCAGGTAGAGGTCCCCCGTCCTCAGCGTTGGCAGGAGGACTCCCAGCCGCTCGGCTCTGGAGCGATGCGGGAACAGGTGATGGCGGCCGAACGGATCCAGCAGGAACGTTATCACGGAAGCCCAATCACCCGGAACAGCCAGTTGTACGGCAGCCTGCTGCGTCGATTCGCTCCGCTGAACCCCGATGCCGCCAAGCTGCTGCAGGTTTCCTTCGATATGCTGGGCCTTAGCATGCGGGCTTATGATCGAATCATCAAGCTATCGAGAACCATTGCCGATCTCGCTTGGGAGACCCACATCCGGGCCGAACATGTGGCGGAAGCCATCCAATACCGTCAATTGGATCGTCGGCAAGAGATTGCGGGGTGAGCCGGTTTCATTTCTTCGGAATCACAGGTAAGGGAACAAGGAGTACTCTGCCCTATCCCGGCACTTTGCATGATTATCCCGTTGGATCATGTAATTAAGCATACTAGGGCTCCTTATTATCCATCTGAACGAAAGGGATAATCGTGCACTACAAATCGGGAACGCCAAACGTGAACCCACTTTAAAAAGCTGCTTCGATATGTTCCAGCGTGATGTCATTATTCTTGTCGAACGTTACAGCCACCACATCAAAGCGAATGTTTGCATCCGATTGCCCCGTACGATGAAGATAAACAACGGCCGTGTCACGAACCTGCTTGATTTTCCGGGCGGTGATCGATTCGGCCGGTGTGCCGAAAGCCGCAGCCTGTTGGCTGCGGCTCCGTACTTCTACGATGATAAGCGTATTCCCTCTGCGGGCGATAATGTCAATCTCCCCCGTGCGGCAGCGCCAATTTCGCTCTACCACGGTAAACCCGTGCGACAGCAGGTGCTCACAGGCGGCCTGTTCCGCTTTGCGGCCGCGGTCTTTTCGACCGTCTGTTCTTCGCTCATTTACATCGAGGTTACTCAAAGAACAACCCTCTTTCCGCCATTTTATCGGATCGATAAATAAAGGTTAGAATTTCGGCCACCAGGTCAAATAATTCGGAGGGGATTTGCTGATCCAGATCCAGCTTGGACAGTACCTCAACCAAGGCGGCATCCTCCTGGATTGGAATCCCGTGCTCTAAAGCCGCGTCCAGAATCTGATCGGCGATCAAGCCCTTGCCTTTGGCTACGACGACCGGAGCTTCGCCTTGGCCGGGATCATATTTAAGCGCGACCGCTTTTTTGAAAGCCAATTCGGAAGCATGCGGGTTCTCCTTCATACGCGGTAATCCACCCCTTTATATACGCTCGGCGCATAAGACATAGGCAGACTGAAATCCGCCTCGACCCCCTCCGCGCTCGTTGGCTGAATCAAAGGTTCGGCTTTCAGCGACAATAGCCGGTACCCCGCCCCCTCTAACGCCAGGCTTACCTCCGCTTGACGAGATTCAAGAAAAGCGCCTGTCGCTTCCTTTTCACTATAAATTTTGAGCAGCACCTTCTTGTCGGCGACCTGCACATCCACCATGATCTGGCCTAGCGCTTTCATCTGTAAATCGAACCACAGCCGGCAATTGTCCGGATCCAGCTCGCCTTTGCGCCCGCGCCGCGACTCGATGTGTACCGCGGCGGTTTGTCGACCGTCCGGTCCGACAAAGGGCAGGAACATCGTGACCTGTGCAAACGGCGCGGTCCGGTCCGTGTTCAGCAGCAGTTGCTGTCCGGTCAGCTGCTGGACGAGCTGGCGTGCCGCCTCCTGAAGCGGCGCGGGCAGATCGTCTGAGGCCATCACCTGCAGGAGAAGGCCTTTCAGCGTCTCGTGCGCGGCCGTGCCCGTTGCCGATGTGCCAACGCTGCCGCCGTTGTTGCGGGCGGCTGCGGCTACGGCTTCATCGGCGATGCCTGACGGCTGCGCTGGGGATTGGCCCGCGCGCGCTTCCGCCGGCGCGGCCGGGTCTTTTCCGGGCGGGGTCAGCCCCTCGCCCGGGGTTGCGCCGCCCGCCGCTGC
>NZ_JADCNN020000036.1:0-35434 GCF_014947195.2 Paenibacillus rhizolycopersici
ATTATTAAAAATTAAGAAAATAAAATTTAAATAAAACAGCAAGGTGGATTTGCTCCCACCTTGCTGCGAATTCGTACGTTCGTTATTTGGCTTGTTCTTTGCCCGGATCCTTGCCTGTCAGCGTCTCCGACCATTCCTCCATCATTTCGCCAACGAGATCCTCGAGGTTCTCCGTAGCTGAGGTGGGGTGTTTGGGTACGGGAATCGGATCGACACCGGAACCTTTTCCAGGCGGCAGGGTGTCCTGTTCCTGCATCTTGTCCACTCGTTCTTGCTCCTTTCTGAATTAGGATAGGATCGCAAACGGCTCGTTTTCCAAGCTAATGATTGACCTTGATATGATGATCCGGCGTGACCTTATGGGTCAGCAGTTCAGAGACGGTAACGAACCGATATCCCCGGCTTTGGAGTTCAGGCAAAATAACCTTTAGCGCCTCGATGGTTTGCGTGCTGTTATGCACGTAATCATGCATGAGGATAATGTCGCCGTTTCGTGCGTTATTTAGTACCTTGCGGACGATCTTGTAAACGCCGGGCGTTGCCCAATCCTTTGTATCTTGATGCCAAGACCAGAGGATCATCTTCAGGTCGTTATCTTTGGTTAACTCGACGATGGTTTCATTATAGTAACCGCCTGGTGGACGGAAGAGGACCGGTTTGCTTCCGGTTGTCTCTAATACGGCCTCCTGGGTCATCGCCATCTCTTCCGTTAAGGTCTTTAAAGTCAACCGGTGAAAGGAAGGATGGTGATAGGAGTGGTTGCCGATTTCATGCCCCCCGGCTTGTTCCAATCTAACGATTTCGGGGAAACGTTTGACGCGGTCGCCAACGACGAAAAAGGTCGCTTTCGCTTGGTACTGCTCCAGAAGTTCAAGAATTTTCGGGGTTTGATGCTCATCCGGCCCGTCGTCAAACGTCAAGGCGATGTATTTTTCCTGCATCGGCACTTCCCAAACAATGTCCCCGCGTTCCTCGTAGTAGCTCCTTTCCTTGCCCTGGGCCGGGGAAGATGCCTCCACGGCAGGGGTGAGAAGCGAAGCCGAGAGGGCGATAGCGAGCGCTGCCCCCAGTTTGTTTTTTAACATCGTTTCTGCGTGCCTCCATCAACTAAACTTAAAGAGATTGTCCAGCCGAGCCAGCAAGAAAACTCTTATTCCCGGCGGTCGACGCTGTCCATTTAGTGTGGCTGATCTCCGGCACTTTTATCCTTGTACGGGAGAATCGTCCTCTCTTTCAAAAAAATCGCCGCTCTGCAGTCGGTCGACGAACTGCTGCAGCCACTCGTAATAGCTTGTGGCATGCTTCAGCTTGTGCAGATCCTCCAGGCACCGCTTCCGCTCTTCCTCGGAGGTCTCCATCTCCAGAATGGTCTCCGAGAGCGGCGGAATGACGGAGTCGAGAGCTCCGCGCATGACATCGATTTCTCGTTGCAGCTTCGTCGCAAAAAAGGCCTGAAACGCTTTGAAAAAATCGGTTTCCGCGGCATACAGATCTTTGCGGGCGTCCTTTTCGTCCAATTTGCTCACCATCTTCGAATCGACAAGTGAGCGGACGGCATAACTCATATTGCTTTTGCTCATATTCATGCTCTGTTGCATTTCCTCTAGCGTCATGGGCCGATCCTCAAAAAATAGGATGCCGTACAGCTGCCCATAGGAGTAATTTACGCCGTAGAGGTCCATCGTTTGCGCAATCGCATCAATGACCTTGGCGCGAAGCTCTTCCCGGAAATTTTGCGGTTCCGGCATTTTCCCCGACGTTGGCTTCTTCACCTTCACACCTACCTGCCTCGAAAAATTTTACACAAAATTAATCGCCGCTTCACGCAGAGATAACCCAATAAACGCAAAACGAACGTACAATAAATATTGAACACAAGAGATTATTAACGTGATTTATCTACCATTATAACAAATATTCAATGATTACTGAATGGAACAAAAGGAGGATCCATGAAAAAACGTTCGCTTTGGGTGGAAGATGTCCGGGCCTTGTTGTTTACGCTCCCGGCGATGGTTCCGCTGACGTTGTTTTGGTTTTATCCGTTGGGGTACATCATCTATCTCAGTTTCACGGAATGGGATTTCATGAGCCCCGATAAGTTGTTCGTCGGACTGCAAAATTATCGCGACCTGTTTACGGATCCGTCGTTTTATCAGTCGCTCCGGGTCACTGCGTTATTTTCCGCAGGCAGCGTACTGCCCGTCGTTGTGTTCGGCTTAGGGCTGGCCTTGCTGCTCAACCGGAATATGAAGGGCGGATCCGTCTACCGGATGCTGATGTTCTCCCCTTGGGTGACGCCGACAGTGGCTGTTTCGATTGTTTGGTCCTGGATTTTCGAGCCCGAGGTGGGCCTAGCCAATACGTTGCTGAAAAGTTTCGGGATCGAAGGTATTCGTTGGCTGGAGGATCCGAACTGGGCGCTCGTGGGTGTCCTACTCGTTACCGTCTGGAAATCGGCCGGTTGGGGGATGATCTTCTATCTCGTGGCGCTGCGCAGCGTGCCCACAGAGCTGCTGCAAGCGGCCGAGCTCGACGGCGCAAGCCGCTGGCACAAGTTCTGGAACGTGACATGGCCGCTGATTTCGCCGACAACCTTTTTCCTGGTGATTGTTCAACTGATTCAGGCTCTGCAGGCGTACGACCAAATCAATGTGCTGACGCAAGGCGGGCCGGCCGGTTCGACACGCACGTTACTCTACCTCTATTATCAGTCCGCCTTCGACGCGTTTCAAATCGGGCAAGCCTCTTCGGTGGCAATCACGCTTATCGTCGGGTGCGTTGGATTATCGCTGCTGTCGTTCTGGGTAGGGCGGCGTACCGTTCATTACTCTTCATAGAAGAAAGGGGACTAAACCATGCAAGGGATCGAAAAATGGGGCACCGCCATTCGCCATGTCTTGTTGGCGGCGGTATCGCTGAACATGGCGTTTCCGTTCTACTGGATGGCGACCAGCGCGTTGAAGAGCAATGATGAGATCTGGCAGTTTCCGCCGACGCTCTGGCCGCACAGTCCGAAATGGGGACAATTCGCCGAGGCTTGGGTCGCCGCTCCATTTGAGCGGTACATGTACAATAGTATCTTCGTCGCTGCGGCCATCGTAGCCACCCAGGTTGTGAATTCAGGAATGATGGCCTACGCCCTGACCCATATGAAATTTCGCCTGAAAGGGGCGTTTACCGCATTGGTTCTGGTCGGGTACATGGTGCCGAGCACCGCGGTGTACCTCCCGGGTTATATCGTCCTGGGCCGGCTGGGCTTGCTGGATTCCTATGCCGGGTTGATCTTCTCCAACTGCGTGAGCGTGTTTTCAATCTTCTTGATCCGGCAAGCTTTCCTGCAAATCTCACATGAGCTGGTGGAGGCCGGGCAAATTGACGGGGCGTCGCATTTCCGTATTCTTTGGACGATTCTGCTGCCGTTGACACGCTCCTCCTTTGCGGTACTCGGACTGATTACCTTTATCGAGCAGTACAACAACTACTTCTGGCCGATGCTGATCACCAAAAGCCAACACCTGCAGCTTGTTTCGGCCGGTCTGCGCAGCTTCTTCGTGGAAGGGGGTGCTTACGGGCTGAAGTGGCCGTTGATCATGGCCGCCAGCGCCTTCACGATCGCGCCTTTGCTCGCGTTGTTCGTGTTGACCCAGAAAACGATCATGCAAAGCGTCAATTTGTCCGCAGGTGCTAGTAAAGGATGAGAGAACGAAACTGAAAACCATTTATGGAGGTTATGAAATGACGAATTGGAAAAAATCGTGGTTCGGATTGTTAATGACTTGTACCTTCCTCGTAATCAGTGCTTGCGGCGGGGGTTCCGGTGCGGCGGGGAATACGGCCGATCCCGCTCAGGCTGCGCCGGCGGGGAATACGACGAATGCCGGAAACCAAGCGCAATCGGCAGAACCGGTAACGATCGAGTTTTGGTATGGTCTTGGCGGCAAGCTAGGCGAAAATATGCAAGCCCTCATTGACAAGTTCAACAGCTCGCAGCAAGATGTCATCGTGAAGCCGGTCGTGCAAGCCGATTACAGCGAAACGGAACAAAAGCTGCAAGCGGCCATCGCCGCCGGCACCGTACCGGCCGCCGTTCTATCCTCTAACGTGGACTGGGCTCGTAAAGGGTATTACGCTCCGCTGGACGAACTGATCGCAGCTTCGCCGGATTTCCAACCAGAGGATGTCGTGCAGACGTTCCTGGAGCAAGGGAAAGTCGACGGCCAACAATTTTTCCTGCCGATGTACGGCACGACGCAAGTGATGTATTACCGGAAGGATGCCCTCGAGAAGAGCGGCCTTAAAGCCGAAGATTTGACCACCTGGGAGGCGCTTGCCGATGCCGCAGCAAAAATGACGGTCAAGGAAGGCGGCAAAACCGTGTTCTACGGCTGGGAGCCGATGTGGGGCGCGGAGAACATGATGGACGCCGTGTATGGCAAAGGCGGTAAAATCCTTAGTGAGGATGGCAACACGGTGTTGATCGATTCCCCGGAATGGGTGGATACCTGGGAATCATTCCGAAAATGGATCCATGAAGACAAAATCATGCGTATCCATTCCGGCGGCCAAGGCTGGGAGTATTGGTACAAAACGATCGACGACGTGATGAAAGGCCAAGCGGCGGGGTACACCGGTTCCAGCGGCGACCAAGGCGACCTCGATTTTAATATCGTGGCGGCTATGGAACAGCCGGGCTGGGAAGGGATCGGTGCAGGAAAGCCAGTCGCCCAGGCGATCATGGCAGGTATTCCGGCAGCCGCCAGCCCCGAGCAGCAACAAGCAGCGATGAAATGGTACAGCTTCTTCATGAGCCCGGAGAATACCGCATTCTGGTCGATGAACACCGGTTATATCGCGGTTCGTCAATCCGCGCTGAACGATCCGGAGTTCGTAGCCTACAGCGAGCAAAACCCGCAGGCGACCGTGCCGCTGAAGCAGGCGACGCATGCCTCGAAACCGTTCCAGGATCCAACGGGCGGGAAGATTACGGACGCGCTGAAAATCGCTGCCGACAAGGTACAGATCAGCAATACTCCGGCAGCCGAAGCGCTGAAGGAAGCGAAGGAGACGGCGCAGCGTGAACTCGACCGAATTCGGAAATAATCGTACCTCCGCGGCAACATTAGATGTCGCAGGAATCAAGTTTAGGGTCGATGCGATATTGTTCGATAAAGACGGAACGTTGATGGATTTTATCTATACGTGGGGAAGGTGGGGCGAGCGGTTGCTCGCCCATTTTTCCTCCGAATTGATGAAACGGCAACGATCGCCGCTATCTGCCGATCAGTTGCAGGTCTGGGGAATCAGCTACGACGCGGAAGGGCAGATCTCCGGGTATGATCGGAACAGTCCGTTGTCGATGGGCACGGTGGATGATCTGCTGACGCTGCTGGCAATGGAAGGTTACAAGGCAGGCCTCTCCTGGGCGGAAGCAAAGGTGCTGGCGGCGCAGAGTCGCGTGGCCGCGGACGAAGCACTTGAGGGTTCTCGCACGGCTCGGCTGCTGCCAGAAGTGCTGCCGTTCTTGGAGCAATGCGGTCAGGCGGGGCTCCGCCTTGGGATTGTCACCTCCGATGAAACGGCGGCGGCGGAGAAACATCTGGAATGGCTCGGGATTCGCCCCTATTTCTCCGTATGTGTTGGCGCGGATCGGGTGAACTGGGGGAAGCCTTTTCCGGACATGGTGGAGTTAGCTTGCCGTGAACTTGGTGTGGAGGCGGCTCGGGTAGCCGTCATTGGCGATACGGACGGCGATATGCAGATGGCTCGCTCCGCCGGGGCGGCTGCGGCCATCGCCTTGGATGAGGGTCATACGTCGGGGAAGGAGGGCTTCCCGTCGGCGGATGTCGTGATGACCAGTTATCGCGAGCTCCGGCTCGGGGAAGTTCGGTAATTCCGGAAAGGTGGAAGAAGAAATGGGTTGGTTATTCCTGGCTCTAGCCATCGTGCTGGAGTTGTCCGGCACGGTATCGATGAAGCTGTCGGATAGCTTTACCCGGTTGGTTCCCTCGGTACTGATGTTTCTTTTTTACGGGGCCAGTTTTACCTGCTTGAATTTTGCGCTGGGGTATATGAAGGTGAGCACCGTTTACGCGGTTTGGTCGGGAATCGGGATCGTGTTGATCTCTGTCGCGGGCGGAATTCTGTTTCAGGAGAAATTGTCGGTACCCTCGATCTTGTGGATCGGGGTGATCGTTCTCGGCGTCATCGGGTTGAATTTGAGCGGCGAGGGAGGTTAAAGAAATGGTGGATCGAAATGAGTTGCAGGTAGGGAAAGGTCAGCGGGACGAAGGGATTCTGCTAACTTTTCAGGTGATCACCGATACGCATGTCCGGACAGATGGGCAGCATACGCATAATGTTAACCTGGAACAGGCTTTACGGGATATCGCGGAAAATGGTGCCGGAAGCGCCGGAATCATGCATGCGGGAGACGTGACCGATCATGGATTCCCGGAGGAGTATGAAGCCTGGAACCGAATCTGGGAGCAGTTTGGTGGGACATTACCTCCGCTGTATGTGACGATGGGCAACCACGATGTCGCGTTGGGGAACTGGGAGGCGCGTTTGGGGCAGTTTTTGCGCGGTACCGGCACGGAGGGCATCTATCATGATCATTGGATTGACGGCTATCATTTCGTCTTCCTCGGAACGGAGGAGGGGCTGGAGTTATTTAGCTCCTTATCAGAAAAGCAGCTGGCCTGGTTGGACGATAAGCTGGGGGAGAGCGCTGCGGCGGACCGTCCAGTATTTGTATTCCTGCATCAGCCGCTAATGAACACGGTGGCCGGCTCTTATGAAGCACAACGCTGGTATGGCGTCGTGCAGGACGCCGAACTACTTGCCGTACTCGCCCGTTATCCGCAGGCGATCCTGTTCACGGGGCATACCCATTGGGAGTTGGATGCACCTAACACTTCTTTTGGCGTTCGAGGCGAAGGGCCGGCGATGTTCAATGCCGCTTCGGTTGCTTACCTGTGGACCGATGAAGACGAACACAAGGATGGCAGCCAAGGCTTCTACGTAGAGGTTTACCGCGACCATGTCCTCGTGCGTGGCCGGGACTTTACCCGCGGCGAATGGGTGGAGGCGGCGCAGTTTCGGGTGGATTACCCGCGAGGCTAGTAGAAGATCGGTCCGACGTGGAGACGAGCAGGACACTTTAATGGGAACGCGTGCCAGTTTTGGCGCGCGTTTTTGGCGTGCGGTGCAATGGCGAGCTAGAGCGATGCAACAAGCAACAAGCAACGCGCAACGAGCAGCGAGCCCGTTTGCTGTTTGCTGGTAGCGGTGCTGTGCTAACGGACACCAGAGCCGCTATTTGGGTTCTGATGTTGCCCTCCCCATTCTAACGGACCTCAGAGACCTTATTTGGGTGAATGGAGGTGAAATGATCGCCTAAAGGGTCAAATAAGGTCGCACCAGTCCGTTAGCCCGGGAAATCACCGGGAAATAAGCAAATAAGGTCCCTACGGTCCGTTAGAAGTTTGGGAGCAACGAAACGACTGGGACTTTGGAGATACCTGGATTAGGTCGAGGGGGTTGAAGAGCCGTGGAGTCGTTAGCCCTTTTGTTCTGACTATATAGGAAGCCCCCCCCCCCGCAATTCCACCGCTAAGCGGTAAAGGGGCGGTAAGTTATGGGCGAGTCATTATCCGCGACCACCCAACGCATAGAGCGAAGTTGCTCGCCGCATAATACGACTTACAGGAGGTGTATTGTGAGTTGAACAAGAAGAATGATGCGAAGCACAGCTCCAAGCAAGTAAAAAAGAAATTAGGGGATCCAAATCTGAATGCGGAATTTGCTGATGCAGATACCTCGAAAAAGACGAAGCAATAGAATGAGTATAAGACCACCAGGGCATAAGCCTCAGTGGTCTTTTTTCATATGTATCGAGGGGGAGTATAAGGATTGCCCACTTGTGGTTGCTGGTGATCCAGAGCGCCGATCAGGGAATATCTTGGCCGTCTGCCCGCTGGCTACAATCATATGGGGTCACGACGACGGAGACGCTCCCAAAAGAAACTCTTTGGACTATGAAATTCGTATCATAGGCCAATTCAGACCTAAGAAATAAAAATCCCCTGAAGCCTTACGCTTCAAGGGATTTTTGTGATGATCTGCAGTGGGCTCGAACCACTGACCCCCACCCTGTCAAGATGGTGCTCTCCCAGCTGAGCTAGCAGATCAAAATTATAGTGAAGACAAAATTTATCTTATCAGGCAGCAGGGTTCTTGTCAATACTTCCTTGAAGTATAAGGGGCCGGGACCCTGCCAACAATGGAGGAGGAGCGTAATTCCGGTCAGGATACGTATGACGTCAGAAACGCACCAAGCTTGGAAAGGAAGATGTTCAGATGCATCAAACCCACCGTAATCCCCATGACCACCATCATAACCCGTCACGACCCAACGGGACGAAACGGCCCTGGCCCCTATGGGTAGCCGTGGCGGGAGCCGTCCTCCTGCTGGCCTTAACCAGCGCTTGCCGTCTGGCACCCGACACGGAGACGATGAACCGGCAGGCTCGCGCCTTTCCCTGGCCGTTTGGGCCTTCGGTATCGGATGGCGTTTATTCACCGACGATTGTGGAGGACGTTTATTCTACGGAATAACAAGCTTTATTCCTCGTCCCACTTGCGGGAATAGCCTTTCTTCGTCACATAAAACATGGAGACGATCAACAAAACCGCGATCAGCACCGCAGCGGTTATCGTTATGCCCATGACCATAACCCTTATGCCAGCTCCTTTCAGCCGATATCCATTTAGAATAACTATACATGAAAATGATTTTTTTGTATAATGATGCAGTTTAAACAAACCAATGGACAAGGAATGCTGGGAGGGGAACGAAGTGTCGGCTGCAACAATCATTCACGTAGATAACGAGGAACAACTTCAAAGATGCCTGGACATCCGTAAAGAGGTGTTCGTCGAGGAACAGAAGGTCCCCATCGATTTGGAGATTGACGAATACGACAAGATCGATCCAGATGTGCATCATGTGCTGATCGAAATGGAAGGAGCCTATGCCGCGACGGGCAGGCTGATTTACTATAAAGACAATGCGGCCAAAATGCAGCGGATCGCCGTACGCCAAGAATTTCGCTCAAAGGGCGTGGGCAAAATCCTGCTGCTTGCCTTGGAGGAGCTGGCTCGGGAGCTGGGCCTCACAAAATCGGTCCTGGACGCACAGTGCCATGCCGAAGGGTTTTATGCCAAACTTGGTTATGAGACGATCTCGACCGAGCCCTTCGATGATGCCGGGATTCCACACGTCCGGATGGTCAAACCGTTGAAATCGTAATCATAATCATAGGTTTTGAGGTTTCGGGGCAAGCTAGGTCTAACTTGAATGAAGAGGAGATGAGCTAGCCGATGGCCCTGAATACCAGAGAAACGTTTATTGCCGTGCGAAAGAACGGAGACGGGGATTTGGAGGCGTTTAAAACGTCCAGCGGACGCGTGCTTGATTACCAGCAAGCCCTGCAGGAAGTTAAGGCCGGTGCGATCGCCGGCGTCAACGTGTTTAAGGGGCGGGACGGAGAAATGTATATCCGTGGCGATGCCGACGGAGACCCGTCCAATAACCTCGACAACTTGCCTGGTTTCGAATAACGTTGTTCCTAACCATAAACGAATGAACCCTGCGGGCGTAAATGCCCGCAGGGTTGTTTTCGTTACAGCGTATATACTTCATGTTGACGGAGGAACTCCATCTCCCCGATAGCCCCGAGGAACGTCTCCATTTCATCCCCATAATGCATCAGCAGGGTTTGGCTCTGAATTTCGGAAGGCAGAGTTAACAATTCTTCCAATGTCGTATGAACTTCGCCCCGCCCGGTTAACTGGACTTCATGCAGGATTCGTTGGCAGCCACGTTCGCGCACCAGCTTCTCGAGGAGCTCCGGCTGAAACGTTTTGTCCGCACTGTAAAAGATCTCGTCGTTGAAATAAAGCGAATAGCTCGGTTTACCCGGGATATGCGGTGTTCGGATAATCTCCACCTTCAATTCAGGCGCAAGCAGCATTGGCCGGTCTTCCGCTAGCAGACGCACGTCAAACACGTCGTGCAACGAGGCGATCACCCCATCCTGGCTTAGCCCGCCTTTCAGCGTATTTTCCCATAACGGCTCTACCAGGTTCTCGGCGACATAAAGGATCGGTTTCCGCCCAGACCCGAACTTTCGACGGAAGGCTAGTTCCTCCAGTCCGCCCACATGATCTCCATGGATATGGGTGATCAGCACGGCGTCGATGTCCTCCACCGGTTTACCGATTGCGTGCAGCGCCATGGGGGCGGTGATTCCGCAGTCGATCAGCAAGGTGAAATCTCCAGCATAGAGAAGCGCATTATTATTGAAATATCGTTTGGCAAACGCCCCGCCCGTACCCAGCATTTGCAGACGTAATGGCATGAGGAATCCCCCTTAAGTAAAGTATGGATCACCCCTTAAATGTACACAATTTCCATTAGAAACAAAAGACTGGCATCTCTCGCCAAAAAAAGTGCCGCCTTTTACCATAACCACCGCAACTTGACCGAAATCGAGGAGTATAACATTACATCAACAGGAATCAAATGGAGGGTCAAATTCATGAAATGGAGAAGAGTTGCATTATTGGTGGTTGCTTTCTCCCTAATGGGAGGTTCCCTGCTGTTTGCCGATGCCGCTAGCCAAAAGGTAAAGCTGATGCTGAACGGCCACGAGCTGGAGGATGGCGGATATATCGTAGACGGGAAAACCTATGTGCCCGTACGCAATCTCGAAGGATTGGTCGAATACAATGACAGCACCAAAACGGTGAATTATTATAAACCCAACGTTCATATGTTTTTGTTCACAGATGATGCGGTGTTTGGCGACGTGAAGAAGACGGGGAAGCTGAAGTTCAACGTATTTTCACAAATCGATAATTTACGTACGGATATCGCTGCAGTGCGGGTTTCGATCACGGCCCCTGACGGAACTTCCAAGGAGATTCAGACGGATGAGATCAAAGAGCAGCGGGATAACTTCTGGTTCCGGACGAAGGACATTACCTATGATTTCAAATCGTCAGGCCGCTATGTCGTAGGGTTCTACATGCAGCCGTCGAACGGAACGGACTTCGTGCTGATCTCGGAGAAAGGCATTAACGTCTTGAAATAATCGCAAGTTTAGCTTTACACTCGACAGTACTTACGAAAATTGACCTGTCCCACCCAAAAGTGTTACGATACGGGGGGAATGAAGCAAGGGATTCTTCTTCACTCCATTAAAACATACTTAAAGCGAGGTAATTTCATGAGCGACCACAATCACGAACACGGCGAAGCATGCGGCTGCGGCCACGATCATGACCATGATCATGAGCATGAAGAGTTTGTGTTGACGCTGACTGACGAAGAGGGGAAAGACGTAGAGATGGTTCTTGTCGAGACCTTCGACGTTGGCGAGAAAGTGTACGCGTTGCTGCTTGAGCGCAACAATCCGGAAGCGGACGGCATCATTCTCCGCATGGAAGAAGAGAACGAAGAAATGGTGCTTTACAATATCGAAGACGAACAGGAATGGAAACAGGTGGAAGAAGCTTATAACGAGCTTGTCGCCCAAATGGATGAAGCCTGATCCGAGTTTAGTCCCCTGGTTTATAAGATAAAAGCTCCCCGGAAGCGGGGAGCTTTTTGATTTGGGTTGAATCAGAATATCGGGTCAGCTTCAACGATCACCTTAACCTTATCGATATATCGATCCTCCGGTCCTTTGACCGGCAGTCCGACTTCGACATGATCCACGATGTAGTCGATATTGTCCTGGGAAATGACCTCACCCGGGAGCAAAATTGGAATCCCCGGCGGGTATACATAAATAAATTCGGCAATGATTCGTCCGGCTGATTCCTTAAACGGAATGACCTCGGTATCCGCATAGAAAGCATCCCGTGGAATGAGGGAGAGATGCGGAATTTCCGGGACTTTGACGATCAGCTCGTTGGCGTTATTTTCCTTATAATAGGTCTTAGACAATTCGCGTAGAGCCGTCAGTAAAATATCGGCGGTTTCCTGCGTATCCCCCGGCGTAATCAGGCATAGGATGTTATACATGTCGCTGAGCTCCACTTCGATGTTGTAGTGCTCACGCAGCCAATTCTCCGTTTCATAACCGGTAATCCCCAATTGACGGACGTGGATCGTCAACTTGGTCGGATCGTGGTCATAAGTCGCTTCCCCGCCCAGAATCTCCCGCCCGAAGCAGTACAAGCCTTCGATTTGGTTGATTTCCGACCGTAGATAATGCGCCAACTCCATCGCTTGTTCGGCCATTTCTCGCCCGTGCAGCGCCAAATTACGGCGCGACGTGTCAAGGGAAGCCAGCAGCAGATAGGATGTTGAGGTGGTCGTCAGCATGCTGATGATCGTCTGCACGCGTTGCGGGTTGACGTAGCCATTCTTCGTATTGAGGTTGAGAATCGAACTTTGCGTCATCGAGCCGCCGAGCTTATGCACGCTGGTGGCCGCCATATCGGCGCCCGCCTGCATGGCCGACATCGGTAACTTCTCATGAAAGTGAATATGCACCCCATGCGCTTCATCGACCAACACCGGTACGTGGAAACTATGGGCCAGATCGACAATTTCCTTCAGGTTCGCGCATACGCCAAAGTACGTCGGGTTGATCACCACGACCGCTTTGGCATCGGGATGGCGCTGCAGGGCGCGGCGGACCGAGGAAGTCGTAATCCCGTGGTCGATCCCCAGATTGGCGTCCTGTGCCGGCGAGACAAAGACCGGCTTCGCTCCGGCGAAAATAATTGCCGACATTACGGATTTATGAATATTTCTCGGGACGATAATTTTATCACCCGGAGAACAAACGGATAGTATCATGGTCATGATGGCCCCGCTGGTCCCTTGTACCGAGAAGTAGGTATAGTCGGCGCCAAAGGCGTCGGCCGCCAGCTTCTGCGCCTCTTCGATGACGCCGGTAGGCTGGTGCAGGTCGTCCAGGGGAGCGATGTTGATCAAGTCGATGGACAAGGCGTTATCGCCAATGAACTCGCGGAATTCTTTATCGGTGCCGAGCCCTTTTTTATGCCCGGGAATATGAAACTGAACGGGATTGCCGGCCGCGTGCTTTTTGAGCGCAGTGAAGAGCGGCGTGCTTTGATGATCCATACGGGCCATCCCTGCCTTTCGTCTACATAATTTTCAAACAAGCTTGAGTATAGCAAAATGCGCCCGGAATGCAAGCGAATGACGATGGTTTTACGCAAAATTGACGTTATGCGGGTTAATTTGCCGGCGAAAACGGACAGAATGAAGAGGGAAGCCGTGATCGGAAACTAGGAGAGGGGGACTTTTCGTGGAACTGACAAGCGGAATCGCGCGAAAAAAACTGCTGAATCCCACGTTCGCCAGCCTGTGGCTCATCATGTTTTTGGTGGAATTTGTCAAGGGGGCACTGATCGTATCCATCCTTCCGGTCTATATGGGGGATGTCCTGAGCCTGAGCGCGTTTGCGATTGGTTTGTCTTTTTCGATGCAGTATATCGGGGATAATTTGTTTCGCAGCCCGGCGGGCTGGCTGATCGAACGGATCGGCTTTCGCCGAACGATGAGCTTGGGGCTATGCATCACGCTCGGCGCCGTGGCGGTGATCGCGTTCCTGCCCACCATGGGGTTTCTGGTGCTTGGCTGCGCACTGTTAGGCATCGGTACCAGCCCGCTTTGGCCTTGCGTATTGATGGGGATTACCGCGGTCACGGAGGAGAATAACAATTTCGCGACGGCGATGGGCGTCATTCAGATTTCCAGCCTCGGCGGAACCGGACTCGGTCCCGTTATCATCAACTTTTTTTTGCATGATTCTTATCGGCCGGTCTTTTGGTTCCTACTTGGATGTATTGCGTTTGTCGTTCTAGTATCGTTGTTGTTGCCGGGAAAAACGGGCGGTTCCACCGCCGCGGGAACGGCGAAATCCGCCATCCCCGGGGAGGCCCCCCCCTTCGCCAAGAGCGGGGGGGTGTGGAGCCAAATGCGTGCCTCCATTCGCCATATTCGCACGCACTTGAACGTCAGCCCGCTGTTGTACCCGGCGCTGTTCCTTCAATCGTTCGCCGTCGGGCTGTTGACGCCGGTCATCACGCTGTACGTCCGCACCGAGCTCGGGCTGTCTCCGGAGACCTTCAGCGCTATGCTTGTCATCGGGGGCGGGATCACCGTCTTGGGGCTGATTCCGATCGGCAAATTGGTCGATCGCTTGGGGACGCGCTGGTTTTTGCATATCGGCTTCGCCCTGGCGGCGGCCTCGATCGGCTTGTTTGCCCTGTCGCGGGAGGTATCGCTCGTTTGGCTGTTTGTCATCCTGATCGGTTGCAGCTATGCATTTATCCTCCCGACTTGGGATACGATGATCTCGCATATGCTTCCCAGCGGCGAGAAGGGGACGGTCTGGGGCCTGTTCCTGACGATTCAGGGCTCGGGCATGGTCGCTGGGCCGATCATCTCCGGCAAAATGTGGGACCTGATCGGCCCGACTGCCCCGTTTCTGGCCAGCTCGGCGATGATGGCGCTGCTCTTCTTTCTGCATATCTGCCTTGTGCGCACGCAAAAAGCCTCCCCGAAGATATAGATCGGGGAGGCTAAATGCGCAGTAATGGCCAGGCACGCAGCCGAGCTTTAAAACGCGTTCTTATACAGCGGAAGCAGCGTCTGAAACGTCTCTTGGACCGTGCGTATCAGTTGGGTCCCGTCGGACACAAGAGGGTCGTTCCGGTCGAGTCGCAGCCCGCACAACGCTTCGGATTTTTTCACCGTCTTCAGTTGCTCGGCCCAGGCTTTCAATTGATTGGCGTCGGCTTCCTGGTGCAACGTACCGCCCGGGCTCATATGGTCTAAGGACCAGTAGAAGCCGTCCGGAATCGTCTTCTTGATCTGGGCCGCCTGCTTGTCCAAATAGTTTGCGAACACCGATTTATTTGGGCTTTCGTAGATGACGGCGAAAATAATAAATAAGTGAGTGGAGAACATCCCCACTTGGAAATGCGGCAACGCTTTATACCCGCGTTTGCTGGCCGCCCAGGCGACCCAGGTGTCATTCGGCGGGTTCACCGTCCGGCGGGCATGCTTGGCGACATGCGGGAACATCTCTTCTCCGCATAATGCGGACAAGAAGGGAGCCAGCTCCGTGCCCAGCGTCTCCAGCTTCGGTCTGATGCGGCTTATGATCGCTTCCATCCGGGGCTCCAGGCCGGGGACGGTTAAGGCGTCGAAATCTGGTGTCGTAAATCCTTCAAAGGACATCGATGAATACCTCCAACTCGAGCATGAATCTGACTCTGGTGTGTTTGGTTTGTAACGGTACCAGTATATCATAAATTTGCGCGTCATCCGTGGCCCGTTCAGGGTAAAAATAATCAATAAACCAAGTTCCATTACATAAGATGGAGTATAAGATAAGGTAAACCGTTAGGAGGGAGTGCCGTGAACAAAAGTTACGAAGTGGAATACTGCAACCTGGAACTCCGATTCGACCGCCGGCACATTCAACAATTGATCCGCGACTTGATCCAAGACGGGTATTCTTTATATTGGAGCGAAAACGAAACTCTCTTTATCATCTCGGTCCGTACCGGACGTAAGCTGACCAAGCTGCGGTTTCAGCGTCTTCCCAAAGGATACAAGCTGGTGGGTGATTACTTGATCCGGGATGCCAAGCTGGCCGAATGGCTGGAGAAGCTGATTGGGGATCTACGCGGCCATGCGGTGGTCAAGCGGTTCAAGGATCGTCAAATCTTGGTCGAAAATATTTTGTTTGGTGAAGTCATTCGCCTTGTCGAAATCTCGGGGATGGAACATCGCGTCATCTATCAAAAGGGACCGGTCCTCGACACGGCGCAGATGGCCGAAATGTACGCCTCCGAATCTGCGGAACAGCAGTTGGCCCATCTCCAGGAGGAATTGGATGCCGAGCTGGAACGGTTGTTCGAAGCGATCCAGCAGGGAGATACCGAAACCTCCGAGGCTTGCAAGGAGAGGCTGCGCAAGCTACGGCTCGAATTGCTCCGTCTTGAATGGTAAGCGCTAAATCCGCCCATCCTAGAGGAGTGATTACCTGCCTCGCTGTCGGCACAACCCATACGAGAAAATTGAAAGGCAAGTCCTTGGCTCCCACGGCGTTGGGGGTTGTTTTTTGAGCGAAACGGCGTAGGGTTCACTTCTGTACACAAAAGAGTTAAAATGATACTATTGAAAAAAATATAGTGTGCAAAGGATGGAGACCATGTCAAAACAACAAATCGGCGTCATCGGCCTGGCCGTCATGGGCAAGAATTTAGCCCTTAATATTGAAAGCCGGGGCTTTACCGTGTCGGTATTTAACCGCTCCCCGGAAAAAACGCATGACCTGCTCGATAACGAAGGCAAAGGCAAGAACCTGGTAGGCACGTTTTCCGTCGAAGAGTTCGTGAACTCGCTGGAAACGCCGCGCAAAATTCTAATCATGGTACAAGCCGGTCCGGCCACAGACAGCACGATCGAACAATTGCTGCCATACCTGGATCAAGGGGACATTATCATCGATGGGGGTAACGCACACTTCCCGGATACGCAGCGCCGCAGCAAAGAACTGGAAGCTAAAGGATTCCGCTTTATCGGTACAGGGGTATCTGGCGGTGAAGAAGGCGCCTTGAAAGGACCAGCCATCATGCCGGGTGGCCAAGAATCCGCTTATAAGCTGGTTGAACCTATTTTGACGGCAATTTCCGCAAAAGTGAACGGCGATCCTTGCTGTACATATATTGGTCCGGACGGAGCCGGACATTACGTGAAAATGGTGCATAACGGCATCGAATATGGCGATATGCAGCTGATTGGCGAAGCCTACCATCTGTTGAAAGACGTGCTGGATGTTGATGCGAAAGAACTGCACGAGATTTTCAGCGAATGGAACAAGGGCGAGCTGGACAGCTACCTAATCGAAATTACCGCCGACATCTTCTCGCAATACGATGAGGAAACCGGCAAACCGATGGTAGACGTCATCTTGGACGCAGCCGGCCAGAAAGGCACCGGAAAATGGACAAGCCAAAGCGCCCTTGATTTAGGCGTACCGCTGTCCATGATCACCGAATCGGTCTTCTCCCGTTTCCTCTCGGCAATGAAGGAAGAACGTGTAGCGGCCAGCAAAATTCTGAACGGACCTGCCAAGAAGTTGTTTAACGGCGATAAGAAGGAGTTTATTGAGAACGTCCGCAAGGCACTGTTCGCTTCGAAGATCGTCTCGTACGCCCAAGGATTTGCGCAAATGCGTTCCGCTTCCGACGAATACGGATGGGATTTGAAATATGGCAACATCGCGATGATTTTCCGCGGCGGCTGCATCATCCGCTCCCAATTCCTTCACAACATCAAGGATGCTTACGATCGCGATCCTGCGTTGAAGAACCTGCTGCTTGACCCTTACTTCAAAAATGTCGTGGAGAGCTACCAAGACGCATGGCGTAATGTGGTATCCGCGGCTGTGGCGAACGGGATTCCGGTGCCGGGTTTTGCGAGCGCGCTGTCCTATTACGACAGCTACCGCACGGAACGCCTACCGGCCAACTTGCTGCAAGCGCAGCGCGATTACTTCGGGGCTCACACGTTCAAACGTGTCGACAAGGAAGGCGTCTTCCACCATCAGTGGTTCTAAGCCGAAGAACGGATCACGAGGAAGCCGGAGGGACGGGAACGTCTCTGCCGGCTTCTTTTTGTGTTGAAAATGGATCGGCCTGTGTTATGATATGAAAAAGTTTACTCTGAGCGAGTTCTCAACAAGCTGAACAGAGCAAGTAGGTGAACGAACACATGAATCAACCGCTAAATAATATCGTGCTGATCGGCATGATGGGCACGGGGAAGTCGACCGTGGGTTCGTTGCTGGCGGCTGAAACCGGCCTTGTGCTCGTCGATCTCGACCAGCGGATTGTCGAGGAAGCCGGACGGACGATCCCGGACATTTTCGCAGCCGAAGGGGAAGCTTATTTTCGCGAGCTGGAATCCGCGATCTTGCGGAGTACGCTGCAGGAACGTGGCATTGTGCTGGCGACCGGCGGCGGCGCCGTACTTCGCGAGGAGAACCGCCTCGTGATGCGGGAAGGTGGCCTTGTGGTCGCGCTCCAAGCAACCGCGGAGGAGATTGTCGCGCGGGTCGGAGAAGATCCAGGTCGACCGCTGCTGGCTGGAGGCGCGAAGGAGCGGGTGGTCGCTCTTCTGGAGGAACGGAAAGACGCTTATGCTTTTGCCCATCTGACCGTCGATACATCGGGGAAAAGTGCGGAACAAGTATCGGATGAGATTTTAACGCATTACCGCGGTTCTTGATCAATCACAATAAAGGGGAATGTGAACCATATGGACGTTATCGTAAAGCCAACGCCGGAGTTAAAGGGCGAAATCGGAGCATTATCTTCCAAAAATTATACGACCCGTTACTTGCTGGTTGCCGCTCTGGCGGAAGGGACAAGCACCGTTTATTATCCGGCGCATAGCGAGGACAGCGACGCCATGCGCCGCTGCATCGCCGATTTGGGCGCGGTATTGGAAGAGGACGAGGAGAAGATCGTCATTACCGGTTTTGGGCGTCGGCCGAAGGACGTCAAGGAGTTGAATGTCGGCAACGCCGGTGCGGTGCTGCGATTCCTTATGGCGATTGCGGCGTTGTGTCCAGAGGTGACGTTCGTGAACACCTACCCGGATTCGCTGGGGAAACGTCCGCATGACGACCTCATCGACGCGCTGGGGCAACTGGGCGTGGAGGTTAGCCATAATGAAGGCCGGCTACCGATCACGATTAGCGGAGGAACGCCGAAAGGCGGGAAAATCCGCGTGTCCGGTTCGGTCAGCTCCCAATATTTGAGCGCTTTGTTATTCCTGACTCCGCTGCTTGCTGAAGACAGTGAAATCGAAGTGCTGAACGACCTGAAATCGAAGGTGGTCATTGGGCAAACGCTAGAGGTGTTGGAGCAGGCCGGGATTGTCATTCATGCCAGCGATGATTACATGCATTTCCGTGTACCCGGTGGGCAAAGCTACCAGGCGAAGACGTATACGGTGCAGGGCGATTACCCCGGTTCGGCGGCGATCTTGGCTGCAGCCGCGGTGACGAAGTCGGACGTTAAGGTCCACCGTCTGGCCGAACGCAGCAAGCAAGGGGAACGCGCCATCGTAGACGTTCTGCAGATGATGGACGTGCCGCTAACCCATCAAGACGGAACGGTGCATATCCAAGGGAACGGACGTCTGCGGTCGGTAGAATTCGACGGCGATGCAGCGACCGACGCCGTGTTGGCCATGGTGGCAGCTGCGGTGTTTGCCGACGGAACGTCCCGTTTCTATAACGTGGAAAATTTGCGTTATAAGGAGTGCGACCGGATTACTGATTTTTTGACCGAGCTGAAAAAAGCAGGAGCGAACGTGGAGGAACGCCAGGCCGAAATTATCGTGCATGGCCGCCCGTCCGGACTGGAGGGCGGCGTGACGATCAATGCGCATTACGACCATCGCGTCATTATGGCGTTGACCGTCGTAGGCCTGCGCTGCCGTCAACCGCTGGTGATTAAGGATGCGCATCACGTGGCCAAATCGTATCCGCAATTTTTTGACCATATCGTCTCGCTTGGCGCATCCGTGGAACGGGTAGAATAAACTTGAACTAAGACGCAAGGCGCTGGTTTGGGACCGGCGCCGGCAAAGGAGGCATTTCAAATGGCATTTGACAATCCAAGCCGTGAGGAAATCAAAGAAATTCTACTGAGCGCCGGGAACATTGCGGTTGTGGGACTGTCGGACAAAACCGACCGAACCTCATATATGGTAGCCCAAGCGCTGCAAAATAACGGCTACCGCATCATCCCGGTTAATCCGACGGTAAGCGGCGAAATCCTGGGTGAGAAGGTGTATCCGAGTTTGTCGGACATCCCCGAACCCGTGGATATCGTAAACGTGTTCCGCCGCAGCGAGCAGACGCCGCCGGTGGCGGAGGAAGCCGTGAAAATCGGCGCCCGCGTGCTTTGGCTGCAGCTGGGGATTGTGAGCGAGGAAGCGTACGAAATCGCCTCGAAAGGCGGTCTGACCGTGATTATGGATCGCTGTATCAAGGTTGAGGACAGCATCTTGATCGGAAAACGAAGTTAAATGTAGCGTGGCCAATAGGACCCGTCCGCAATCGGAGGGCCCTTTTTTGGCTTCTCGTTTTTCCTTTGACAAATTTGAGGGGCTAGGATTACCATAATGAAATAGATAGAGGGCATCCTACAGAGGAAGTTCAAAAATCATCAAAGTTGATTTTTGAACTCTATTTTAATGTGCCTTGAACAGGAACTTACAAGCAGGACTAGGGGGTCACTACATGATACAGGGGATCGGAGCAGCAGCTGGCGTCGCCATCGGCAAAGCTTTCGTGCTGCCCGCCTGGGAATGGGACGTACCGGATCGCCGGATGGAAAAGGTGGATCTCGCTAAAGAATTCGAGCGGTTGTACGAAGGCATTCGCACGTCTAAAACCGAAATCGAAGTGATGAAGAACGAGATTAAAGAGACGGTGGGTGCGGAGGAATCCGGCATCTTTGACGCTCACCTGGCTATCCTGGAGGATCCCGTCTTTATGAGCGAGATCCGGGGGATCATCGAACGCCAGTACAAGGCGGCGGAGGTTGCTGTTAAGGAAGCGATCGACCATTTTGTAACGATGTTTGACCTGCTGGACGACGAATATATGAAAGAACGGGCGCTCGACATCAAGGATGTCGGCAACCGTCTGCTCAAGCATCTGCTCGGGACGCCGGACATCACGCTGCCGGCGGATACACAGCCGTACATTTTGGTGGCCAAAGAGCTTTCACCCTCCCAACTGGTCCATTTGAATCCGGACAACGTGCTGGGTATGGTCACGATGGCTGGCGGCAAAACTTCGCATTCGGCGATTATGGCTCGGGCGCTGGGGATTCCGCTAGTTTCAGGTCTGGAGAACAAGTTGGTTGAGCCGCTGCAAACCGGCGACATGTTGGTGATCGACGGGGACGAGGGATGGGTGTATCTCAATCCCGAACCGGCGATCGTGACGCGCTTTACGGAGCTGGCGGAGAAACAACGCCGCCGCAAGGAGCAACTGCAGCTGTTAGCTGCGGTTGAAGCGACAACCAAAGACGGCGTACGCATGCGGCTCGCCGGGAATATCAGCTCCGTCAAGGATTTGGAGCTGGCCTTGAAGCACGGTGCGGAAGGCGTTGGCTTGTTCCGTACGGAATTTTTGTATATGGACCGGTCCACTTTCCCTGGCGAAGACGAGCAGTTTGAGGTGTATAAACAGGTCGCGGAGAAAGCCGGGCCGCATCCGGTCGTCATCCGGACGCTGGACATCGGCGGCGACAAGCAGCTGGAATATTTCGAGCTTCAGGAAGAGGAGAATCCGGTGCTGGGCTACCGGGGGATCCGCATCAGCCTGGACAGCCGCGAGCTGTTTCGGACGCAGCTTGCCGCCGTTTTGCGCGCCAGTGCCTATGGCAAAATGAAGATCCTGTATCCGATGATCTCTTCGCTGGAGGAAGTCCGCGGGGCGAATGCGATTCTGGAGGAAGCCAAGCAGGATTTGACCCGGCGCGGACTCGCCTATGATCCGGAAATTCAGGTTGGCATTATGATTGAAATTCCGGCCGCGGCGGCGATTGCCGATCTGTTGGCGCAGGAAGTGGACTTCTTCAGCATCGGCACCAACGACCTGGTCCAGTACGTGCTGGCCGTCGACCGGATGAACGAGAAGATCGCCCATATGTACCACCCGTTCCATCCGGCGGTATTGCGTCTGCTGCGACAAACAGTGCAATCGGCCAAAGAGGCGGGCATCACCGTCAGCGTCTGCGGCGAGATGGCCGGGGACGAGAAAGCGGTGCCGCTATGGCTGCATCTCGGCGTCACCGACCTGAGCATGTCGCCGCAGGCCCTGCTGCGAGTGAAGCACCGCGTCTTGAACTCCGATTCGCGGGAGAGCAAGGAAGTGGGCGCTGCCTGCTATCGCTTATCGACCAGCGATCAGGTCGAATCCGAGCTGGTACGTTATGCGCATGAGCTGGAACAAGAACGGTTGGGCAAATAACAACATAAGCCGTCCCTGGGGTCAAGAGTGAGTGACACCAGGGACGGCTTGTTGCGTTTCAGACCTGCACTTTTACATTTGGCGGGAGCAGGAACGGCGCGGGGAACCTTGCCCGGTGCGTCGTAAGTCATGTCCAAATCATGTCACGCCATTTCATGGCAGAGCGGAGTCGGGACGAGACGACTAACGCAGATCAGCCACCGCATCCACGAACGCTTTGCCGTAAGCCGGCAGGTCCGGCGGACGGCGGGCCGAGATGATGTGCCCGTCCACGACGACGGGCTCGTCGAGCCAGATCGCGCCGGCGTTCTGCATATCGTCGCGGATGCCCGGCGTAGACGTTACGGTCACGCCTTTCAGGATCCCGGCGGAGATCAGTACCCAGCCGGCGTGACAGATTTGCCCGATCGGCTTCTTCGCTTGGTGCAGCTCGCGGACGAGCTGGAGCACCTTGTCGTAACGCCGAAGCTTGTCTGGCGCCCAGCCGCCGGGGACAAGAATCCCGTCATACGCGCTGGCATCGATTTCCTCAAAGGCAAATTCCGCCTCGGCGGGGACGCCGTATTTGCCGATGTATTTTTTCCCTTTCACCGGGCCGGCTAAATGCACCTCAGCCCCCTCTTCGCGAACGCGGTAGATTGGGTACCATAGCTCCAAATCTTCAAATTCCTCATCCACCAGGGCAATAATTCTTTTGCCAGTTAATCTCAAATCCAACTCCTCCTGTCTTTTATGGTACTTGACGAAAACTCGATTCAATATTTTAATTGTATCAAAAATGATAACTATTACTATGCCCGGCGGTTTCTGAAACCTTTCCAATTATGGCAATATAAAGTATCTTTCGCCAACAGAAGGAGATTCTCGCAAGCGGGTCGAATAAGATCATTATTCATAAAATTTATCGAATCAAAAAAATGCAAAGGACTAAGATGAGGTGGTACTGTGCGAAAGCACTGTCATTGCGGGCAAATGATGAACCTAGGCTTCAGGCTGGTCATTTTTGAAGGAATCTATGAAATCGACCGCGTTCCCATTTACGAGTGCGAGGATTGCAGCTATTATGAGGTGCTTCCGGAGGTGAAGTCGGATCTGACGGACTTGTTGGCCGAACTCAAAAAAGAGCAGCCTAACGGCCGCGTGTATTTTACCGAGATGAACGAGCTGGCTGACCTGATTTTCGCCATCTACCGTCAGTGGAATCGAACCGAGAACGCTTCCTTCGAGAGTCTGTTGGAGCAGCAATGCGAGGAACGAATCAATCTCCTGCTGGACTTGTACGGCGGGGCCAAGAACATCGGCGATTTGGATTGGATGAACGAGATCTCTAAACGCCTCTCTCAATTATCTAAATATGTCAAGAATCGACAACTTTCCAGAGCCAATTGACGATTTTGCTCGATTTTTGCAAATCATTTTGTAAATGATGTTGTATTTTCATTTCTCTTTTTGTTAAGATATCAACAGAACATCTGGAGATTCTTATTCGCACAAAAGGGGATGAAATGTTATGTCCACATGGATGAGAATACAATCGATCCAGGAGCTGAATGATGCTTTGGTACGCTCCTCAAGCCAGCCGCTGCTGCTGTTTAAGCACAGTACCCGCTGCCCGATCAGTGCCGGGGCACATAAGGAAGCGGAGGCGTATTTGAACGGGACTCCGCGCGAAGACGTTACATACGGGCTGATTTACGTCATTGAGAACCGGGACGTATCGAACGAAGCAGCCGAACGGCTTGGCGTCAAGCATGAATCCCCTCAAGCCATCCTGATCAAGGAGGGACAAGCCGTCTGGCACACGTCTCATTCTAAGATCACGGAGACCGCGCTGCAGGAGATTTTACGCTGAGTGAAGCGTTATCATTGCATAAAGTAGTATTTTGTCGTATCATAAATTTAATTGAAGCTCTGGAACTTTACCGGATGAACGAGTGAAAATCTATTGGCAATGGAGAGAAGAATGTGACGGTTACCATTTACGATGTGGCACGTGAAGCAGGCGTCTCGATGGCCACGGTTTCCCGGGTTGTCAACAATAATCCGAATGTGAAGCCGCAGACCCGGAAAAAGGTTTACGAAGCGATAGAACGGTTAGGCTACCGGCCCAATGCCGTAGCCAGGGGTCTTGCCAGCAAGAAGACCACCACTGTAGGTGTGGTCATCCCCGATATTTCGAATTCGATCTTTGCGGAAATCGCTCGGGGCATCGAAGATATTGCAAACATGTATCACTATAACATTATTTTGTGTAATGCCGACAAGCGCAAAGAGAAGGAGATTCGCGTCATCAACACGTTGCTCGAGAAGCAAGTGGACGGGCTCCTCTTCATGGGCGGAACCGTAACGGAGGAACATATTCAAGCGTTCCAGACGTCCGCGGTGCCAATCGTGCTTTGCGCAACGAGCGACGAGAACGGATTGTATCCTTCCGTGGATATCGACCACGAAGCGGCGGCTTTTGACGCGGTCAGCACGCTGATCCGTCATGGACATCGCGAGATTGCGATGATCAGCGGAACGTTGCAGGATCCGGCGAACGGTTATGCGAGATTCCAAGGGTACAAGCGCGCGTTGGAGACGGCGGGCATTCAGTACCAAGAGGATCTGGTGCGGATTGGCAACTATCGTTATGAATCCGGTGTGGAAGCGATGAAGTATTTCCTCGGGCTGAAGAAGCGGCCGACAGCGATCTTTGCGGCAACGGACGAAATGGCGATTGGCGCGATTCACAGCATTCAGGACGAAGGCTTGAAGGTGCCGGACGACTTCTCGATCATCAGCGTTGACAATATCCGTATGGCTTCGATGGTTCGCCCTCAGTTGACGACGGTCGCTCAACCGATGTACGACCTCGGTGCGGTAGCGATGCGTTTATTGACCAAGCTGATGAAGAAGGAAACGGTTGAGAACCCACGGGTGATTTTGCCGCACGAAACGATTTTGCGGTTGTCCGTTAGCCACGTCTAAGGGCTTAGCTTGGGGTATCTTGCAACGTTGGGTATAGAGAGATAAGCTACACATAGAAAATATATATGAAAAAGGTTAACTACGGATAAAAAAGCTCCTTATTTTAAGGAGCTTTTTTGAGTATTCGGGGACAATAATTCTGCCCGCACGATGGATGGGAGAATAGGAGGGAGAGGCTGACATGAATCAAACGATAGGCCTGATGGGGGCCATGGATGAAGAAATCGCATTGCTTCTCGAGAAGGTGAAACATCAAGAGGCGGTTGATGCGGCAGGGGCTACCTTCGTCAAGGGCGTACTGCACGGACGGAACGTTGTCGTGTGTAAATCCGGCGTCGGCAAAGTCAATGCCGCAACCACAACGCAAATCCTGATCGATCGCTTTGGAGCGGAAACGGTCTGGTTTACCGGAGTGGCCGGCGCGGTGCACCCGAATTTGAACGTTGGCGATATCGTCATTTCGTCGACTTGCTTGCAGCATGATATGGATGTTCGGCCGCTCGGCTATAAGCGCGGTATTACACCGTACCAGGACGTCTCCGACTTTCCCGCTGACCCTGCCTTGATCCGCTTGGCAGAAGACGCCTGCGCCCGTCAGTGCACGGATCATCATTACCGGGTGGGACGGGTGCTGTCCGGTGACCAGTTCATCGCGGATCCGGAATTCGTTGGCTCTGTTCTGTACAAGGAGCTGGACGGCGTTTGCGTCGAAATGGAAGGGGCGGCGCTCGCACAGGTATGCCATCGGAACGGGGTGCCATTTATTGTACTTCGCTCTATCTCGGATAAGGCGGACGGCTCCGCCGACGTGAATTTTACCGAGTTTACCGCACTGGCCGCCCGGCGTTCGTTTGCCATTCTAAACGATATGGTAGAGCATGCCGGCGAGTTAAAATGAAAAGACTTTGGGTGAGTAAGCAACCTCACCCAAAGTCTTAGGGATAATCCTGTAAAGCGACCGCGAGAGTCTCGCGGTTTTTTGTCATGATTTCCATTCGGCGGGGGATGCCCTCCCAATGGGACAGGTCGTCAAGCCAAGCGACGGGAAGCTCGAATGGAGTCTGCGGCTGCCAGCGATCCATCCAGGCTTGCGGCAGCGGGAGCAGCGGGTCTTGGCGCAGGGCGGCAGTTAGCGGATGATCGCTCATCTCCAGCCACAGTAAGCTCCAGGCGCGGGGAACGACCCGCCAGAAATCGTAACCGCCGCCGCCCATGGCGACCCAGCGGCCCTCGCAATACGTATGGGCCAGCTCGTGCAGGATCGCCGGCATATCCCGGTAGATCGACATACTGCAGTGCATGTGCGACAGAGGATCCAGCGCATGGGCGTCGCAGCCGTGCAGGCTGACGATCAAATCCGGCTGGAAATGTGCGGTTAGCCGCCGGATGGACTCCTCGAAGCATTCCATCCACGAGGCGTCTTCGGTATAAGGCTGAAGCGGCAGATTCATGCAAGCGCCGTAGCCTTGATGTTCGCCGCGCTCCGGCAGGAAACCGGTACCCGGGAACAAGTATTTCCCCGTCTCATGGATAGAGTAGGTGCACACGTCAGGGTCTGAATAGAAGCTCCATTGGACCCCGTCTCCGTGATGGACATCCGTATCGACGTACAGAACGCGTGCGCCGTAATTGCGTCGGGCATAATCGATAGCCACCGCGGCGTCGTTATAAACGCAGAAGCCAGCCGCTTTGGCCGACAGGGCGTGATGCAGGCCGCCGCCGAGATGCAGCGCATGCGGACTGGAGCCGGAGAGTACGGCCTCCACGGCCGTAATTGTCCCTCCGGTAACCCAGACGGCCGCTTCGTGCATGCCGGGAAAATACGGCGTGTCTTCGTCCAGCAGCCCAAACTGCTCGCCGCGCGAAATCCAGTCCGCTGTGGGGGTCGCGCGGCTCAACTGCTTAACGGCTTCAACATATGCCGGCTGATGGATCCAGAGCAGCTCTTCGTCGGTCGCCGGCCTCGACAGGCGCATTTGCTGCGGCGTCAGTGCGCCGATCTCCTGCAGCAAATCCATCGTCAATTCCAGCCGGATCGGATGGAACGGATGGCCATCGTGAAACCGGTAGTTCATCGCCTGTTCATGGTGGACAAATAAAGCGCTTCCAGGCATGGATTCATCACGCCTTCCTGTATACTGTCAGTACATAAAACGCTGCTGAAAACGAATCCGGTCAAACTGCTCCTCGGAGGACAAGGGAACTTCTTTGCCGATGCGAACCATCAGGCAGTTGGCCGGATGGGAGCAAATTTCCGGGTCGTCGGTGGCGTACCAGACCATGTCGACCGTCTTCATCAGCCGCTCCATCATGGTGCGGTAATCCCAAACGGAGAGGCCGCTCTTTTTCAAATCCCAATGCCAATAATATTCGGTCGTAAAGACAATGTATTTCTCCATCTGACCGTCCTCGAACGCCGTGCGGATCATCTTCGATCCGAGCCCGAGAGAACGGTAATCATCAGCAACTTCGACCGCTCCGAGCTCGATGAGATCGGGCATGTGGCCTTGCGACCATCGTTCCATTTCGTCGGGATAATGAAAGGTGACATACCCGACGATGGTCGAATCCTCGCGGGCCAGTATAATGCGTCCTTCCGGTAGACCGGCGATTTCGACTAGTGCGGCGTGTTGATCTGCCGGCTTGCGGAACGCATCCAGATCGGGGTGCATCTTTAAGGTTTGGAGATGGGAAGGGGATACAGGTCCTTCCACAACGATTTCACGATTCTGATGGGGCAGGGTGTGGCGGATATACGTTTTTTGGTGTTCCATGGAACCGCCTCCTTTGCTCGTTCCCCTCACTTATAACAGAAAAATGAAAATTTGAAAAGTGTAGCCTGTGCGCGAAAACGTGTGCTATAATGTTCTCCGACATAAATTATTCACATTTTCAGGCCGTGCGTGTGATCGTTGTACTCGAAATACCGCCTCAAATCGCTTGAGTTCTGTCGTTGCTTTTTCGATCAAAACGGATGCCCTCACCCATGACGCTGAATGAAGCTCCCAACTTACGCTGCTATGTATCCGTTTTCATAAACTTTGATCTATTGCTTGGAGATTTCCAAAGATTAAGGGAGGATGAAACGATGAGTCAACTGCAAGGGGAAGTTATTTCACCGGGCGTTCCGTCGTCCAACATGGGCAGCTACGAAGAGGCGTATAAGAATTTTCAATGGGAGGATGTCGAAAAGCAGTTCTCCTGGTACGTCACAGGCAAAGTCAACATGGCCTATGAAGCGATCGACCGCCACGTTGATGCAGGCAAAGGGGCGCGTGTGGCGCTTCAATTCAGCGATCCCTCGCGCGAGGAGTCGTATACGTACGAGGACATGCAGGGGCTGACGAATCGGTTTGCCAACGTGCTGCGTAAATACGGGATCACGAAAGGCGATCGGGTATTCGTCTTTATGCCGCGGACGCCGGAGCTCTACGTGAGTGTGCTGGGCACGCTTAAGGTCGGCGCGGTCGTGGGACCGCTGTTCGAGGCGTTTATGGAAACGGCAGTTAAGGATCGCCTGGAGGACAGCGGGGCGGTTGCGCTGGTCACGACGCCGGCGTTGCTGCCTCGGGTGAAGCGCGAGGAGCTGCCGACGCTGCGGACCATCATCGTTGTAGGTGACGAGGTGGCGGCCGGGGACGGTATCGTCGATTATAAAGCGGAGATGGAAGCCGCATCCTCTGAGACCGAGATCGAGTGGGTGAACCGCGAGGACGGCCTGATTTTGCATTATACGTCGGGTTCGACCGGCAAACCGAAAGGCGTTTACCATGTGCATAACGCTATGATTCAGCACTATCATACCGGCAACGTTGTGCTGGACCTGAAGGAAGGGGACGTCTATTGGTGTACGGCGGACCCGGGATGGGTCACCGGCACGTCCTATGGCATTTTTGCCCCGTGGCTGCACGGCGTGACCAACGTCGTCCGCGGCGGGCGCTTCAGCCCGGCCGACTGGTATGAGACGATCCAAAAGAACAAGGTAACGGTCTGGTACAGCGCACCTACGGCATTTCGGATGCTGATGGGTGCGGGACAGGACGTTATTAAGCAATATGATCTGTCGTCACTCCGCCATGTCATGTCCGTTGGTGAACCGCTGAACCCTGAGGTAGTGCGCTGGGGGATGAAGGTGTACAATCATCGGATTCACGACACGTGGTGGATGACGGAGACAGGCGGTCAGCTCATCTGCAACTATCCGTCGATGCCAATTAAACCCGGTTCCATGGGTAAACCGGTGCCCGGCATTGAGGCGGCGATCATCGACGAGAATGGCAAGGAGCTGCCGCCGTACCGGATGGGTAACTTGGCCATCCGCACGCCATGGCCGTCGGTCATGCGGCTGATCTGGAACAATGCGCCGAAATACGAGGAGTATTTCCGCATCCCCGGCTGGTACATTTCCGGCGACACGGCTTACATGGACGAGGACGGCTACTTCTGGTTCCAGGGCCGGATCGACGACGTGATCAATTCCTCCGGCGAACGGATTGGACCGTTCGAGGTCGAGAGCAAGCTCGTCGAGCATCCGGCCGTCGCGGAAGCCGGGGTGATCGGCAAGCCGGATCCCGTGCGCGGGGAGATCATCAAAGCGTTCATTTCGCTGCGCGAAGGCTTTACGCCGTCCGAGGAGCTGAAGGCGGAGATCGCCAAATTCGTCAAGGAAGGGCTGTCCGCTCACGCCGCTCCGCGCGAAATCGAGTTCAAAGATAAGCTACCCAAGACTCGTTCCGGCAAAATCATGCGCCGCGTGCTCAAAGCCTGGGAGCTCAACCTCCCAGCCGGCGATTTGTCGACGATCGAGGATTGAGGTCGGTAGATCTATAGCAGGAGTCCCCTCAAGCGAAGGCTTGGGGGGACTTTTTTTTTTGCGGGAAGGAGGGAAACCAGCCCCTTGGGGGAGCGATCTCTGTCGCCGAATCGAGATTATATTCGAAAAACCGAACATATTCGCTCTAATCAGGCGGATTTCTCTCAATATATATGAAATTTCATACATAATCGTCCCTTTGGAGCGCCAACCTCGAGATTTTATATGAAAAATCGATCATATTACCGCTAAACCGGTGGCTGGCTGTGAATTATGTTCGAAAAATCATATATAATCGCTTAAATCAGGCGGATTCCTCCCAATAGATATGAAATTTCATATATAATCATCCCTTTGAAGCCCAACCTCGAGATTGTATATGAAAAATCGAATATATTTCCTCCAAACGGGGGGGCGCAGCGAATTATGTTCGAAAAATCATATACATTCGCTGGATGGGGGAGGTGGATTGATTTTTCAGTTTAATGCTACTATTTAAACCACAAAAAAGCAGCAGGCTCACACCTGCTGCTTTTTGCTGCTTACTTACTATACTGCACCGGCGCCGACGGCGGGGATTCGCCCAGCACGTTGACGGCGGTGACCTGAATCCAGACGGAGCTGGAATCGGTTTTGAACGAGAAATGCGCGTCCGAAGTGGAACCTACCTTCGTGTAGGAGCCGCCTTGGGCATCGGACACGTAGACGTTGTAGCTCGTCACGAGGTCGAGGGCGCCGTTCGCGTCCCAGCTAACGGTGAACCCGCGGTCGTCCTTCTTGACGCTCACCTTGGCAGGCGAAGCGGGGAGCGGACCGCCTTCACCATTGTCGCCGATCGTACCGTCGTTGCTGCCGCCCGGCGTTTCACCGCTTGGATCCGGCGTCGAACCGCCGTCCGGGAACACGCCGCCGCCAAAGGCGCTAACGATCACGCTTGGAGCCGATTCCTTGCCGGCCACGTCGACTGCCGTGACGTAGTACGCCGTTGTGAAGCCGGCTGAGCCGCCGTCCGTTATCGCGGCCGGATCTCCGACCAGCGCCGCTTTCCCGGCGTACTGGAAGGTCACGCCGTCATCTGCACGGTACAATCGGTAACCGACGACGTCTTTCTCCGTATTTTCGCTAAATGTGATCGTGGCCGCCTCTCCGCCGCCAGAAATGGCGACATTCGCCGGGGGCGCCGGCGCTTGGCCGTCGTCAACCCGTGGATCCGGTTTGTAAGGCGCGTCTTCACCGGCATCCTTCGGCAGGTAGAAACTCAGCGGCTTGTGGCCGCCGGACATGCCGGCGAATGCTTGCTCCAGCTGTTCCTTGAGCAATTCGATCGGCGTCTCGCGTTTCACCACGACCTTCTCACGCAGCATATCGGAAGGCGTCGTTTCGAGCGGTACATAGTTAATTCCTTCATACGTGACGTATTTGGCCCGGATCAGCACGTCGTCCGGCTCCGTCGGCACATACTTGGCGTTGAAAATATCCGTAACCAGTTTGCCGGCCTGCTGCGTTAATTGGGTCGGCAGCTTGCCGCTATACCCGGACACCGTTTTCGACACGATGCCGTCCGGTTTGGTGAAGGCTTCGGTCGCGAACAAATCCGGTTCATTCTCAGTCACTTCGTTCATGACGAGCGCCCAAATTTTGCGCGCCCGCGATTTGCCGGCTTCCGACAGCGTGTTCACCGGCTCGCGGTAACCTATCCATACGCCCAGCGTAACGTCCGGCGAATAGCCCATGAACCAGACGTCGGCATAGTTTTGCGTTGTACCGGTTTTCCCGACGACCGGGATTTTGCCGTAGTTCTTGAAGTCGCTTTTGATCGATTTGCCGGTGCCGTCCTTAATGACGGTGCGCAGCATATCGGTCATCAGATAAGCCGTTTGTTCGGAAAATACTTGCTGCGGCTCCACCTCATGCTTGTAGACGATATTCCCTTTGGCGTCGGCGATTTTCTCGATCATGTAAGCATCGGTGAACTTCCCGCCGTTGGCGATGGCACTGTACGCGTTAGTCAGTTCCTCGACGGTAACGCCATATTTCAAGCCGCCGAGCACGCCGGTTTGCGCGCTGTAGTCCTCATCCTCCAACGTCGTGATCCCCAGCTTCTTGGCGAAGTCCCAGGCTTTGTCGATACCAACGATGTTGTTAAACACGCGAAGTGCCGGGATGTTCCGGGATTCATTTAGCGCGGTCCGCGCCGTCACGAGGCCTTTATAGCCTCCGCTGGAGTTCACCGGGATGTGGAAGCCTTTTTGATAATCCTTCAAAATGATGGGCGAATCATCGATGATGCTGGCCGGCTGAACGAGCCCGGCATCGAGTGCCGGCAAATAAGCGGCAATCGGCTTCATCGTCGAGCCCGGCTGCCGTTTCATTTGCGTAGCATAGTTCATTTGCTCCGTGTAGAAGTCGCGTCCTTCGATCATCCCGAGGATCGCGCCGGTCTTGTTATCGATCATCATCGAAGCGACTTGCTCCAGGCCTTTCTTCTCGCTTGGTGGCGAGAAATTGTTTGCGTTGTCCGACACCTTGTGCATGGAGTTGTAGACCTTCTTATCGATGGTCGTATACACCCGGTAACCCCCGGTCAGCAGCTCCTGGCGGGCTTCCTCAATTATTTGCGGATTTGCGGCGACCTCCTCTTTGGTCATCTCCGGATTGTTCAGCATCGCGATCACGATCGCGCCCTGACGTTCCGTTTCCAGCATCAGATACGGGAAGGTGTCGTAAGCCTTCTTCGTTGGTTTAGCCAGCGAACCCTTGATGTCAAAAGCTACCGCTTCGTCATACTGTGCCTGCGTGATTTTGCTCTCCTCGAGCATGCGCTGCAGCACTAACTGCTGGCGTTTCACCGCCCGACCGAACGCCTCCTCGTTGAACTCCCCTTTCCCGTTAAAAGCGGAATACGTCGAAGGGAGCTGCGGTAAACCGGCCAAATAAGCCGCTTGGGCAACATTCAGGTCCTCCAGATTGCTGACGTTAAAAAGACCCTTGGCCGCGGCTTTGATGCCGTAGACCTGATATCCGTTCGAACCGTTGCCGAAAGGAACCTTATTCAAATAAGCCGTAATGATTTCTTCCTTGGATAAAAAACGCTCCAGCCGAAGCGCAAGCAGCATTTCCTTAACCTTCCGGTCCTCGGTCTTATCCAGGTTCAGGAAGACGCGACGTGCCAGTTGCTGCGTCAGCGTACTGCCGCCGGTCTGCACGTCCTCATGGAGCAGGCGCTGCTTGACAGCCCGCAGCGTGCCTTTAAAATCGATGCCGATGTGTTCCTCGAAATGATTGTCCTCGATGGCGATCACCGCATCCAGCACCGTTTGCGGGATCTCCTTGTAAGTGACGGGGCGGCGGTCCTCTTCCGAACGAAGCTGGCCAATGGGTTGGCCGTCACGGAAATAGGCGAAGCCCGTCATTTCATTATGGTTGATTTTTGCTTCAATGTCGGCACGCGACCGTACCGGATCGTCCTTGACGATAGAGGATACGTATCCGAATACGGCCCCTCCGGCGAACAGAACGCCGGCAAATCCAAACAGAACGAGCCAACCCAATATCGCCCAGGCAATCCGGCCTTTTTTGCGCTTCCGAGCGGGTTTAGCGGGTTTTTCGCTCCGGGTATTGCGCCGCAGTTTGCCGGAGTTTTTGTCGTTCTCATGATCCATGCATGATCCTCCTTTATAAACAGCAACATTATAGCATAAAAAAGGGGATTTGGATGTTTTTTCAGCGTATTTTGGCGTCATATGGAGCCTTAATCGTGCTTATGACCTAGCTTTCGTAGGTTTGACTTTGCGAATGCATCTATGATATATATTATTTTAAATCGCATATCGACAAAAGGCTTGGAAAGACTCAGTAGAAGGCGGAATCCCGCTGCTCAGAGAATCGGTGGATGCTGCGAACCGAATGGGCGGATCCCTTTTGAAATACCGTCTGGAGCCGTCCGGGGGAACGCGCGGGAACGATCCGAAGCGCTAGTAGTCCGGTACCGGGGTATCCCGTTATTTGAATGAAGTGAAAACCGTGAACGGTCGTTCGCATGCTTGCGAGATCCAGGTAGCGGTTTTAATTAGGGTGGTAACGCGAGCGCTCCTTCTCGTCCCTTGGGATGAGAAGGGGCTTTTTTGTGTTTATTTTCATAGGCGTTAAATTAACAAATTCGATGGAGGTAGGAGCAATGAAGTGGGAAGAATTAAACGCGGCACAGCAGGCCGAGGTGGAACGGCAGATTCAGGTGATTTCCCGCGGCGTGGTGGAGATCGTGCCGGAGGATGAACTGAAGCAGAAAGTGATCAAGTCGGTTGTGACCGGCAAGCCGCTGAAGGTGAAGCTGGGGCTGGATCCTTCCGCGCCGGACATTCACGTTGGACATACGGTAGTCATGCAGAAGCTTCGCCAGTTTCAGGAGTTGGGACATCAGGTGCAACTGATCATCGGCGACTTCACGGGGCGGATCGGCGACCCGACCGGTAAATCGGAAACCCGTAAACAGTTGACAGAAGAAGATGTGCAGCGGAATGCGGAAACGTACCGCCAACAAATTTTCAAAATTTTGGACCCGGACAAAACCCAGGTCAACTTCAACTCCGAATGGCTGGCGCCGATGACGTTCGCTGATGTCGTCAAGTTGTCCGCCAAAGTCACCGTAGCGCGTATGCTCGAACGTGACGATTTCACGAAGCGGTACACCACAGGGCAACCGATCAGCATCCACGAATTCTTCTACCCGCTGATGCAGGGGATGGATTCGGTAGCGCTGGAGAGTGATATCGAGCTTGGGGGAACAGACCAGAAGTTTAACCTGCTCATGGGACGGACGCTGCAGAAAGAATACGGCAAAGACACGCAAGTCGCCATCATGACCCCGATCATCGAAGGTTTGGACGGCGTGCAGAAGATGAGTAAGAGCCTTGGCAACTACATCGGCATCGATGAGGCGCCAAACGAAATTTACGGCAAGGCGATGTCTGTGCCGGACGAGCTGATGACGAAATACTATGAACTCGTGACGGACCTGTCCTTGGAAGAGTTCGCAGCTCTCCGCGAGGGTCTTAAGTCGGGGGAAGTACATCCGCGCGACGCCAAAATGAGACTCGCTCATACGCTCGTCCGGATGTACCACGGCTCGGAAGCTGCCGATGCGGCGCAGGAGCATTTCGTGACCGTATTCCAGCAACGAGCGTTGCCGGAGGATATCGAGGAGAAGGAAGTTCCTGCCGCCGAGCTGGAGAATGGGAAAATCCGCTTGATCAAGTTGCTGACCTTGATCGAGTTTGCGGCCTCCAACGGAGAAGCCAAACGCAGCATCCAGCAAGGCGCGGTCAAGCTGAACGAAGAGAAGATCAGCGATCCGAACGCCGAAGTAGAGCTGGCAGGTGGAGAGATCATTCAAGTCGGGAAGCGCAAGTTTGCCAAGCTGCTAGTCAAGTAATTAAAAGAACCCCGAACCTTCAAGGGGGACTGACCCCCGTTTGTGAGACAGAGATCAAAACACCTTATTTACTTAAGCAGCCAGTTGCCGATATTCAAT
>NZ_JADCNN020000037.1:0-23834 GCF_014947195.2 Paenibacillus rhizolycopersici
CGCGGCTGCGGCGGCCCTGGCCCCCCGCCTTGTCCGCACCCGTACCGGTGCGGCCTACGGCGACGATCTTCTCGGCGCCCGGACCGGCGCCGCTCTTCTCGTAGCGCTGCCGCTCCAGCTTGCGGCCGATGCCCCGCTCGATCTGACGCAGCGCCTCCAGGTCCTTCGGCGCCGCGAACGTGATGGCCACGCCTTTTTCCCCGGCGCGGCCCGTCCGCCCGATGCGATGGATGTAGCTATCCACATCGTGCGGAATATCGTAATTGAAGACGTGGGTAACGCCTTCCACGTCAATTCCGCGCGCCGCTACGTCCGTCGCGACGAGGAGTTCCAGCTTCGCGTCACGGAACGCGCGCATCACCTGCTCGCGCTTCGCCTGCGACAGGTCGCCGTGCAGCTCGTCCGACTGGAAGCCCGCGGCCTGCAGCGCCTCGTTTAACGTGCTCGCCCGGCGCTTCGTGCGGCAGAAGATCACCGCTAAATATGGCCGCTGGCTGCGGATCGTCTCGATCAACGCGTTCTGCTTGGTCCGGTCCGTGCATTCCACGAGGATTTGCCGGATACTGTCCAGCGTAACGCGCGAGGTTTCGGCGATTCGGATGTCCCGCGGCTTGTCCATATAAGCCTTGGCCAAACGCTTCACATTATCGGGCATCGTCGCCGAAAACAGCATCGTCTGGCGGCTGCGCGGAACGAGCGAAATAATCTCCTCCACCTCGGTCAAGAAGCCCATATGCAGCATTTGGTCGGCCTCATCCAGCACCAGCATGCGGACCGCGCCTAGCGTCAGAGAACCCCGACGCAAGTGATCGAGCAGCCGGCCCGGCGTGCCGATGACCAACTGAGTGCCATTCTTCAGCTTGCGCAGCTGCCGCTCCACATCCTGGCCGCCGTAGGCGGCCAATACGGATAATCCCTCGCGAGCCTCCGCCAGCTTTCGGGCTTCCGCGGTAATTTGAATCGCCAGTTCCCGCGTTGGGGTAATGATCAACGCCTGCGCCTCTGGGCGATCAGGCCGGATTTTCTCCAGGATCGGAAGCAGGAACGCCAACGTCTTGCCCGTGCCGGTCTGCGCCTGTACGATAGCGTCTTCGCCTGACTGGAGGACGGGAATCGCCGCAGCCTGTACCGGTGTCGGGTTCACGATCCCTTGTCCCTGCAGCTTGCGGAGCAGGATGGGCGATACATTTAAATTTTCAAAAGTTGTCAACAGGTTTCACCTCATATTCTTCAGCTTCCTTATTGTAACACATCGTTAGAACCTTCCCGAACGGAAGATGGAAAAGAGCAGCCACAAGAACATCAGCGTTGCAACGATAAAGCCGATCTCGATCGCCGGAATGTCCCAGAGCAGGGTGGGCATTCGCGCAAGGGAGGAGCCAATGATGAGCCCGACCATAATAATGCTGAAGGCCAGCAGCACAATGCTGAACGACAAACGATTGCTGATCTGGTCCAGCTTGCGGAGAAACTGCTCCATCTCCGGCAAGTTCATGTCCATCTTTAGCTTGCCGCGGGCCAGCGTGCTAGATAGCTTGCGCACCTGATGCGGAAGATCAATCAGGGAGTCCGTCAGCTCGGCGGCCTCGTCAAACAGCTTCTTACCGAGCCGGCGTGCGGCGTATTTCTCGCGAAGCAGCTTGCGCCCAAAGGGCTCCGCCAAATCGAGAATGCGAAGGTGAGGATCGAGCGCCAGCGCTACTCCTTCGACCGTTAAGAGCGCCTTGCCAAGCAGCAGAAGGTCAGCAGGCAGCACGACCTGGTGCTTCTGCGCCGTGGCGAACAGATCCTGTAACGCCTGCCCGATCTGAATCTCCGCAAACGGAATGTCATAATATCGTTCACGAAGCCGTTCCAAATCCTGGCGAAGTCCGTCGGTATCGGCATCGTCTCCGACGAGGCCCATGCGCAGAATCGCCCGTACCATTCCCTCAGTGCTTCGCCGCATCAAGGCGATCACCAACGACGACAAATGATCCTTCATCTCGCTGCTGAGCCGCCCGACCATCCCGAAATCGATGAAGGCCAGCTCGCCTGTGCGGGTCACCAGCAGGTTGCCGGGGTGAGGGTCAGCATGGAAAAAGCCGCCCTCGAAGATTTGCCGAAGCAAAGCGTTCACTAGCCGCTCCGCCAGCTCCTTGCGGTCATACCCCATCTCATCGATCTCCAGCAGCCGGTTCAGATGCTCTCCCTCCACGAAGTCCATCGTCAACACGCGAGAGGTTGTCAGGGACCAATGCACCTCGGGAATATAAATGCCTTCATCCGCTTTAAATTGGCGGCGAATCTTCTCCATATTCCGGCCCTCGAAGCTATAATCCAGTTCCGCGCGGATCGAACGGGCGAATTCCTGGGCCATCTGCGGAATCTGAAATCGGGATACCCAGGCCCAGCGTTTGTTTGCCAGCGCCGTCAAGTGCTGCAGAATATCGAGGTCCAGCTCGATGACCGGCACGATGTCGGGCCGTTGGACCTTGATCGCGACCGGCTCGCCTGTCGTCAACCGGGCTCGATGCACCTGGCCTATAGAGGCGGCGGCGAGCGGCGTTTCATCAAAGCTCTCTAGCAGCTCACCCAGCGGCTGGTGGAATTCCGCCTCTAAAATTCGGCGGGCTTCCTCGGCCGGAAACGGAGGTACCTGGTCCTGCAGCTTGACGAGCTCTTGAATGATCGCCTCCGGCAGTAAATCCGAGCGCGTACTAGCCAATTGGCCGACCTTGACGAAGGTCGGACCCAACTCCTCCAGCACCAAACGGATCCTTTCGGCCAAGGTCGGGGAGCCCGGCTCGGACTTGCGTAATCGGCGCAGCGGCAGCCGAATCAGCCGGGCTAGACCGATTTCTTCGGCTAAATAGCCAAAGCCATGGCGCCCAAGCGCCATGGCAATTTCACGATAACGGCCGGTATGTCGGACAAAGCTGCTCATCGCTTACGGCTGCTGCATCTCGGCGAGCTTAATCTCCAGCTCTGCTACTCGCCGCGTTAATTCCTCCACCTCTTTAGCCGAGGCCAGACCCATCCCTTGCAGTGCAGACCGAACTTGCTCATTCACCAGTTCTTTGAACTTGCCCTGCTCCTCGGCACCGCGATCAATCAGCTTCTCCACGAGTTGCTTCGACTCAGAAGGGGCCAGTTCACCGCGTTTAACCAAGTCCTCCACGATACTCTCGACTTTCTCCTTGCTCGTGATCGTCAAACCCCATCCCAGGGAAATCGCTTTTTTCAGTAAATCGCTCATTGCCCATCATCCTTTCCATCCGAGGTTTGGATATTGCCTACACTTATCATTACCCAATATCAGGCTTGGTGTGCATCCTCTCCGTGTTTGGCCTTGAAGAGCGGCTCGGCTTCGCCCGCATAATATCGGGCCAACTCAACCATCATGCTGCCCATCCGCTCCTCCTTGGGCGCCAGTACCCGGGGCACCCCCGCTTCGTACAAACCCGCGGCCGTCACCTTGCCGACGGCCACCGCCAGCACCGGCCCCTCCAGCGCCGCCATCAAGGCTGTGAGCTGTCCCTGACGTTCCGCATGCTCCATCAGAAAACGCACCTGCGGTCCGCTTGTAAACGTCACGGCATCCACCTCGCCGGCTAGGATATCGCTCAAGAGCTGCTCCAGCTCTGGGGTAGGCGGAGCGATATGCCGGTACGGCAGAAGCTGACAGCACTGCGCCCCCTGTTCCTCCAGCCAGGCGACCAAACGCGGGGCCGGATCCCCATGCAGTTGCAACAACACGCTGGCTCCGCGCAGTTGATATTCCGACAGTCCACGAATGAGTCCCTCTGTACTCCCGTCGTCGTCGCGGACGATCGGGGTTAACTCTCGCTTTTTCAGGGCATTCACGGTCTTGTACCCTCGCGCTGCAATCTTTCCCGCCCGAAGATGATCTCGTAGACGTTCGGCAACGCCCATGTCCCCGGCCATATCAAACAATGCGTCCAAGCCCATCCCTGTCGTAAAAATGGACCATTCCGGCGGATGCTCCACCCAGTCGACAATGCCGTTTCGCAAGACTACATCGTCCAACAGCACGGTTCCCTGTGCCGGACGGTATAGCGGCGTACCGCCCATGTTTTCCACCAGCTTACCTAATTCCTCCGCACGACGGGGCCCTGTCAGCGCGACTCTTTTCCCTTCCAGTCTCCGTGCCATCGTCTACCTCCCAAGTTTATCCTATTTCTACTACCTTCAGCTTATACGAGGGAGAGGGCGAAGTAAATTGCGGATTATCCCGCCTTCGGTTCGGGTTTACTCCGGCGCGGTCGAAGCAACGCAAAGAACAGAATCGGAAAAGCTAAGTCAAAGACGATGGCAATGACCGGCCAAACAAAATTGAAATCAAAGAGCTGCAGGGCGTTTTTGAAGAACCAGATGGAGCAGGCGAAGGCAAACGCCCCGACAGGGGCCGTCATCAAACGGCCGGACAACTTGGGAACGACCATTTGCAGCGTGTAACATAATGCGTAAAGATCAAAAGCGATTTTCCCCAGCGCCATCGGATACCATAGGGCCATCAGCAGTAAGTCGAAGCGGTCGATGAAATCGGTAATCTGAATGTGGCGAATCATCTCGTAGCCCGGATGAATCAGCTTCCCTGACAACGGCACACCGAGAACAAGCTGCGTCAGGAGCAGCAAGACGATCATCATTCCCGTGCCCACTGCCAGACTGATGTAGCCTGCGGATGCCTTAAAGTATTTGCCGGAGATGACGAGCGGGAGCACTAGAATCTCGGCCTGATAAGGGAAGGTGCACCAGGCTCCCTTCAGGATGCCTGTCCAATCCGGCGAGAAATAAGGAATGAGATACTGAGGGTGAAAATCCCTCGCCAACACCAGAATCACGAAACCCAGCACCAAGATGAAAATGGGAACATAGACCTCGCTAAGCCCTAAAAAGGCTCGGATCCCCCCTTGACAGATATAAACCGCCGTCGCGGTAACCAACAAACCGAGGATCGGAATCGGCGTGCGATTGAGCAGCACCGTATTCGTGAAATCGGCGATGCTTCGAATATCCCTCGCACTGATAAACAACAGGAACAGCAGGTACAGCGCCAGCAGTACCCGGCCCATAATCGGAAAACGTTCTGTTAAAGCCTGCAATAAATTACGATTGGAGAACCGCTTTAGCGTGAACGAAATGAGCCACAACGCGAAGAGACAAACCAATCCGCTGGCGATATAGGAGATAAACGCATGTTGATGCGCCGTTTGACTGACCATGGAGAAGGTTTGCATATACGTAATCGACCCGATGCACAAGAGTCCAAGCAGAAAAATTTGCCGTTTGGTTATTTTCATTACAAGGCTTCACTCCTCGAGGTTTCATACGCGAACTCTAGGGTTTGGCGAAGGCAAGAGGCGCTAACGCCCTGCCCAGCCAATCCACGGGATTGAAGGGACCGGTTACCCATGAGGTATAGATCAAAATCAAGAAGGAAACCGCCATAACGGTATAGAACACAGAACGGCTCAGCGCCCCTCCTTCCCTTAGTGCCTCTTTGTCCCGCCAGAAGCTGAAGGCGATCAACAGCAGCAACGAAATATGGGTACTAGTCATTCTCGAGACGATCCTCCCTCACTCCAAACGAATTGATGATTTCACCGCTGCTTTCCAGTCGGATATCGGAACTGACATTGACCTCAACTTCCGGCAGCAGGTCATGCCAACGATGATGAATCTTCTTCCACTCGTTAGGGTACTTATTATTCAAGGCAACGCCGAAGCCGAAAATATCGGACCGGTTCTTGCGTATCGCCTCACTGATCGCGGCGTGAATATCCTCATTAATCATCTCATTACAGCGTTTCTCGACGATCCCCATCATCGTCGACTGAATATTCTGGCGGGTCGTATTCTCCAGGATCAATCCTTTAGCCTTCACCTTAACATCAAACGAAATGGCGGAACCCTTTAGGTGAGGTCGGATTTTCGCTCCGGTTTGGGTTAGCACGATCGTAACCGCCTCATTCGGCCGCTTCTCATCGACCGTGACCGTCACTTTGGGGTTTATCGCTTGGCCCATTGCCATCAAAGCCATTTGGGTTTGATCCGAGTTCAAGTAACCCACCAGCTTGCTATCACGAAACATCCCTAGCCCGTTCAACTTGACCAAGCTTTGCCCATCCCCGACCTTCTTCGGAATACTCTCCTTGGTTTCCATGACGGGGATGGCTAAATCGATGCCTTCCGTCAGCAAGGTGTTGGCCATGGTTTGAATGCAAACCGGGTCCTTCATTGCCGATTTGGTCAGTTCCCGGATCATTTCCGAGGGCGATTGCTCAATGGGAGCGTCGACTCCCAACAATTTATAACCCGGGCCGCGGGTCAGTACGATGTAAGTCGTTAGTCGGTTTTGCGGAAACCGGGCGTAAGCATCAACCATCTCACCGATCCCCGATTTGGCGAACTCTTCTCCAAAAATCGTTACGCGACGATGAGAAAAGTTAAGGATCCGGGATAAATTGCTCTGCATGGATTTATTGGCCTGATACGGTGTCGGAGCCGTTTGGGACACCATCAGGTAAGTCTTGTTGCCTGAGGTCCCACCTCCTCCGCCTTGGCTGCCCGCGCCGCCAAAGGAGCTGGGTAAGGCGATTTGGGCGGTGGAGCGGATCTGGCCCTGATCTAGATCCGTCGAGGTGGCTAGTACAAAGGCCACATCGTTCACTTCGATGCGATCCCAACAGCCTGTCAGTACGAGCGCCGGAAGTAAGATCGCCAGAATGAGTTTACCAACCCTCATTGGAATCACTCCCCAATGGTCTGGATTTTCCGATTCGTCGCGTATTGTTCCCGCTAGCGTCGGAAGGCCGATTCTTCATCTTCCACATCGGTACCCGGCTGAAGATGTCCTTCGTATCCCCGCGATCATAGGGGGCGATCCCGTTCATATACGGAACGCCAAACGATTTGAGTTGCGTCAGATGAACAACGATCCAGACCGCTCCAATCACAATACCGAACAGACCGAATGCGCTAGCCAGCAGCATGAGCGGAAATCGCAGCATACGAACCGTCACCGCGAGGCCAAACCTAGGGACTGTAAAGGAAGCGATTCCCGTCAATGAGACGACGATGACCATCGGGGCGGATACGATCCCGGCCTGTACGGCGGCTTGTCCGATCACCAGCGCGCCCAAGATGCTGACCGCTTGGCCCACGGTCTTCGGCAGCCGGATACCGGCTTCACGCAGCGCCTCAAACGAGATTTCCATAATAAAAGCCTCTACCAAGGCGGGGAAAGGAATCGCTTCCCGGGAGGCCGCGATACTCAAGATCAAGGTCGATGGAAGCATATCCTGATGAAACGTAGTTACCGCAATGTACAGACTCGGCAGGAACAAGGCCAGGAACAGGAAGAAGAACCGAATCCAACGGATCATGTTGCTGATGAAAAACCGTTCGTAGTAATCTTCGCTGGCCTGCAGAAGCTGCCATAACGTTACTGGCGCGATCAGCACAAACGGCGTACCGTCCACAAAGATGGCCACTCTGCCCTCCAACAATTGGGCAGCTACCGAGTCAGGACGTTCGGAATACTGCATCTGCGGAAACGGGGAGGATGGATTATCCTCGATCCATTCCTCGATGTATCCGGATTCCAAGATCCCATCGATATCGATGTTCTCCAATCGCTCCTTCACATCGGCGACCAGCTTCTCCTCGGCTAAGCCTTCGATATAGGCTAACGCGACGTCTGTCTTGGTCACCTTACCGATCACCATATCAAGCAGCTTCAGCTTTTCCGTTTTGATTTTGAACCGAACTAAGGCGGTATTGATCCGGAGCGACTCCGTAAATCCTTCGCGCGGGCCGCGGATCACCGCTTCGGTCTGCGGTTCCGTAACGCTCCGCCGCGAGCCGCCTTTTACACTGAACAGCAGCACCTCTTCCATTCGCTCGACAAAAATGGCGACATTCGCCGTCAGCACTCCGTTAATCACCGCCGGCCAGTCGGTGGCGGACTGTGCTTGGCTCAAGGAGACTCGCGTGAACGACAACGGATAGATGTCCCCCTCCGCTTGCGGATGTTGGGCCAAACCCTCGATCAACGGACGCAGAATGTGCTGCTGAACATCCTCGACCTTGATAATCCCCTCGATGTAAACCAGTAACCCCCGAATCTGCTCGGTCAATTGAAGCTCGCGGTAGATCACGTCGGAGCAGTCCTGAAATACCTTTTTCACTTGCTTGATGTTTTCCGCCAAATCTCGGCTGATTTTATCTTCTTGTTTACGTTCCTTGGTTTTCATGGGCACACTCCTTGCCACTCTGCCGATTCGTCGTTGTCATGATGTAGAATGTACCATTTGGGGAAATCTATGTAGATAAAAAAAAGCCCCCCGGCGATCCGCCGAAGAGCGATGTAAGAAAAAATGATCGATTACTTCATATCGACATGGAACTTGTCCACGATACCCTTTAATTGTTCGGCCATTCGGGATAAATCGGCAGCGGAGGACGCGATCTCCTCGACGGAAGCGAGCTGCTCCTCAGCAGCGGCGGAGATAGATTGAGTATTGCCCACATGCTCCTCGGATACCTGCCGGCTTCCTTTAATGGATTCCCTTGCAATTTCAGTCCCGGCGGCCATTCCCTTGGCATCTGCGACGATTCCTTCCATCTTGTCGGCAGCGCTGCGAACCGCCTTGCGAATCCGAGAGAAGGATCGTCCGGAAGTATCAACGGCGAGAATCCCCTCTTGAACGCCTTGCTTAGCGTCCTCCATGGAACCAACCGCCCGCTCAACCTCAGCTTGAACGCTGCCGATCAGCTCAGCAATCTGCTTCGCGGATTGCTCGGAGCCCTCTGCCAGCTTGCGTACCTCCGAAGCAACCACGGCAAATCCCCGGCCTTCTTCACCGGCCCGGGCGGCTTCAATGGAGGCATTTAACGCCAATAGATTGGTTTGCTGGGCAATGCCTGTAATTACTTCGATGATCCCGCCGATGTTAGCCGTATGCAGACCTAACGCCTGAATGACCTCTCCCAGTTCATCAACCGTTTGCTGGATGCGCTCCATCTTCTCCACCACACTCAGTACGGAAGAGTTCCCTTCCTCTGCAGCTGCGGTCGTCTTCTCCATACTTTCGCTAACGGCATGAATTTGCTCCGACATCATGCTGGCCTGGTGGGACATCTCTCCCATGCCAAGGGCCCCGGCTTCAAGCTCCGACAGCTGCCGTTCGCTGCTGGCCGCCATCTCCTGAATCGACACCGTCACGTGCTCGATCGCCTTGGTTGTCTGTTCTGCCCCGGCCGACAGCTGCTCAGATGATAACACAACCTGATTCGTCGTATCTCGGACGTTAACGATCATCCCCCGAAGATGGTCCACCATCCGTTGAAATTGGTTCGCAAGAGCGCCGATTTCATCAGGCCGATTCAAATAATCTACGCGTTTGGTCAAATCCCCTTCGCTGATTTGGCGGGTGGTTTCCGTCAAACGATCAAGCGGAACGGCAATCATACGAATCGTAAACCAAGCCGCGAAGGCCGCTAGTACAACGGATATGCCCGCAATCAGATACCAGGTCGGCTCGATTTCACCGTTCAGCACCACATCAAGAATACATGGGATGATAGCCACAAAAATGGTTGTCAGTAACAGTGATAGCCTTACGCGTTTTTTCATAGCAGATCCTTCTTTCGACATATTAATAGGTTTATAACCAAAATTATACTCGCTCCTCTGACTCTTGAATATCAAAAAAACCGTTTGTCATTTGACAAACGGTTTCGTTTAAAACCTAATAGTGCCTTAATCAGCCAGTCGATAACCGACCCCACGGACCGTGGTGATGTAGGTCGGGTTCGTCGCGTTATCCCCTAGCTTCTTACGCAGACTCTTGATATGAACGTCGACGACATTGCTGCCTCCCAGGAAAGAAGTCCCCCAAACCTCAGATAGCAGCTCTTCACGGGACAACACCGTCCCCTCCTGCTCAAGCAGCTTGATCAACAGCTCGTATTCCGTTTTGGTCAGTTCAATTTTAGCGCCGCTCCGATAAACGGCCATTTTCTTACGGTCGATCCACAAATCCTTGAAGATCGCGGGTGACGTGCCGGCGAGCAGACGGGATGACAACGGCCGCGGTCCGCTGCTGCGAATAATTCGCTGCGTATGGTAAACGATCTCCATCGGCCGAGTTGGCCATACCAGGAGCTCCTGGTTCATCAAGCCTTGGTCCAGTTGCCCCAGCATCGATTCTCTAACAAGTAAGAGCGATGGAGTCCCGCCGGTTTCCTGCCCCACAAGCGCGCGGATTGCCGCCATTTCTTCATCCTCCCGGTAGGAGGTCAGATCGAAGATCAACAAGTCAGCCGCCAAGGCGTTGCGAATCCCTTGCTCCCAGTGATGGAATACGAGGACGTCAAAACAATTTTCGGATAAATCTCGAACCAGTTCATGAACATCGCTCGGGAACGGGCTGATCAGAATGACACGCTGCGTGACCGGACATGCCACGCGTTCGGATGTTGTCTCCTCTTGCTCAGCAACCTCGACTCCCGCTGGCCTGCGAATGGGCACGGTTTTACCGGAAATGCTTTCCTTAATTACTTCTTCTGCTGACAATTCGGACACACCCCCCCAAATACGACATGGGCGTGGTGTACATCATATCCCGTTTCCTTAGCCACAGTATGGTTCCATTCCTCCGGCACATGAGACATCACTTCATCCACGCGGCCGCATACCTCGCACAGGATATGCTGATGATCGTCGAGCTTCGCATCATACCGGCTGGCCGCCTCACCTAGCTTCAACTCGCGAATCAGTTCCTTGTCGGTCAAATACCGCAGCGAGTTGTAGACCGTACCATAAGCGAAATTATATCCTCGTTCAACCAAACGGTTCATGACTTCCGCTGCCGTCGGATGGTCGCTGGCGTTGCGGACGACATCGTATACCGCTTGACGCTGAGTCGTCAAATTTAAGGCCTTCATATCTCATCAATCCCTGTAGTTATTTTTAGAATTAGTATAAGTCTTATTTTAGGATCCGTCAATTCCTCGATATTCCCCATTCCCTGCATGTTCCATAGTGCTTTCCCCCATACTAAAACCACACCATATCACCTATTGACGAGGGAGCGTTCCTCCATGCTGATTCGAAAATATCTGATTACCCTCCTGATTGCCGCGTTTACGATAGGATACACCGTTTACGTTGATGTACTAATCGGGCTTCCATGGAATAATTTCCTCATTAACTGGAACTATTCATTGACGGATCCGGCCGAACGCATCTTTGCCTATATCCTGATCCTCTTCCTGATTGTGCCGGATATTCTACATCTCGTAAGCCGTAAACGGAAAGGGAGCCAAAACCCTAGCAAAGAGTCAGGCTTACACGGAGAATCGTTGTCCGCCTCGGCAGGCAATGACTCCTCTACGGCGCTTAAAGATTCAGGCTCCGGCCTGCCTACGGGAGCGGAATCGATAAATCAAGGCAGCAATAATCAGAGCAGCGGGCAGAATAACGTAAAATAACGGGTCCATTTTATATAAGACATCCCCGCCCTTTTTAACGTGCTCACTATAGGTTCGAGCGATGGTTAACGAAGAAAACAACACGATTAAGGCCAGCGGATACAGAACTTTGCGGTAGGGAATCTGCATGAGGTCCGAAATCCCGATCACAGCGGCATAAAAGTACACCGAGATTTTAAAAAAGTCGCCGATGATCAGCACCATCACCACTAAGATGTCCATCCGTTGAACAAAGTCACCTATGGAGGCCTTACCGACCATCGTCAGCAGCGGAAAAATCGAACGTCCCGCGATTTCCACGCCAAGCACCGAAATCGTTATCACCACCGTTGCCGACAAAATAAGGCCGGACAACAGGATGGATAGGAGTCCCGCTCGTAGCCCCGCTTTTTGATTTCTCAAAAAAGGCATAATCATGGTAAAGCATATAATCTCCCCAAACGGAAATTGATAGTTTTGGCGATAGACGGATTTCAGCACTGGCTGGGCTCCGTCGCTAAGCACCGGAAGGATTCGAGTGAAATCCAGAATTCCGGAGAACAACACCAGCAGCAAGATGATCATCCCGATGAGAAAAACGACCCATAGAAGGATAAACGCGGTTCGGGCCAGCACTTCGACCCCTTTATGCAGGACGTAGACGACGGTCAGCATCATCATCGTATTGATGATGAAGAGCGGGGTTTCCTTCAGGGTCGAGGCAAATACCAGCAATCCGCCGTCCATCAAATCGCGCGAGGCCTTATTCATGTAAAAAACCGTGTAAGCAAAACCAATCGCCCCGCCCACATATTTACCGTATAGAATTCGGCTATATTGGGTGAGCAACTTATCCGGAAACGAAGTGTACAGGAAGGCGTACCCTAGATAGAGCAGCATTCCGATCATCATACCGGTCAATATGGCGATCCAGGCGTCCTTTCGTGCTTCCAGGCCCAGATTAACAACCAGAGCGGTCCCCAGTTGGAACAAAACGAGCAGGGAGAAAAATTGCAACGGGCTGAACTTCGTAGTTTCCATCGTATCCCGCCTCCTATTCTTGGTTCATATCGTACTTGAAGGAGCGGTCCCTCATTTGGGAATTGCGGACAATCGAATCGACGTGGTATTCAACCGTCAGCTCGGGGAAGAGATCGGACCATTGCCCTTTCAATTGCTTCCATGCCTTTGGATGCTGACGTTCGAGCGTCTGTCCGAAGCAAAAGATGTCGCTATTCAGGGTTTGGGCCTTGTCGACGGCCGCTTTCATTTTCTTCTTGATTTCCTGATTAACATAGGTCTCCAAATCATTCAAGGCCGCCGGGTCGCGCAAATCGATGGTGCTGTCCATTTCTCGAACCGACAACTGGGCCGTGACCTTCACCAAGACGACGGGATGTTCCGGATCCTTGAGAGACACATGCATCGAGGTCTTGCTTCTACGTACGTCCAGCGTGATTTCTCCCAGGTCATCCGGTGTGATCACGATCGATGTCTTGTTAAGCTTCCCTTTGATCCAGACTAGCCCCACGCTTTCTTCCTCATTCAACCAACCTTTTAACCGATCCCCTTTAAACACCGCCAAATTGGACATCCGAAGAAGGCCAAGGGCGTCCGTCTTCTCCAAGTTACTTTTTTTTCGAGCATCTTCGACATTTCCCAAAATATCAACGCCGTTAATGATCGGACCCGAGTTGGGAACCAGAATATCCCGAATCACGTCATCGATTTCAATTGGATAATGGGAGCTGTATTCCTGAGAGGAGATGTCGGTTTTTTGAGCAAGGGTATACGCGGAGATCTTTCCCATAGCCGAAAGCCCGGAGAGGATATCACGCGCTCGTGCTTCCTTTTTCGCCACATAAATTTTGGCCGTGAGACGGATGTCCGAATCCCGGTCCAGAAAGTCGACAATATCGGAAATCCCCTGGCGAGCCAGCTCTTCCGATATAACGATAATCCGGGTGTGGGCGGTCGATACTTGGCGCGGCACTAGCATAGACACCTTGCGGGTTGCTTCCATAATTGAACGTCCTTGGGCACTATACACCATGGTCGGGGTTCCGCCTCTCCCGGTTTTTCCGGATATTTCATCGGCAATAATGACTTGAAAGGAGACGAAATAATCCTTCTTCCCGGGAGCCAGATCGACTCCGATTCCGGCCACAACCGCCCGACGGTTCAGTTCTTTCGCATCCCAGCAACCGGATAGGGGCAGCATGGCGCAAAGAATGACAATTAACCATAAACCTTTAATTCTCATTCGGCTCCTCCTGCTTTCCTTGTCTCGATTCAGGGCTGCCGCTGCCGCCTTGCTTCCGATCCTTCTGCTCCTCATTGGAATCTGTCTGATCCTCGCTAGACTTGGATTTGCCCGAACCCTGCGGTTTAATTTCCCGAGTTTTCTCTATATCCTGCTGGCTTGAAGTCATCAGCGGTTTCCATCCATGCATCCAAATCGGCAACCGCAGAATCACATCCTTTTGGGCTTGCGGTACAAACGGGCTAAACGGCGACAGATACGGTACGCCAAATGAACGGATGCTGTTCATATGTGCAACCATCAAGATGAGCCCCAGCGTAATCCCGTAAAACCCAAACAGACCAGCCAAAAGGAGAAAATAGAAGCGGAACAGCCTGCCTGCGATAGACAAGTTGTAGGAGGGTAAAGCAAAGCTCGCGATCCCTGTCAACGCTACGACAATCACCATGATCGGCGTGATGATCCCTGCTTCGACGACCGCCTGACCCAAGATTAACGCACCAACGATGGACACGGTTTGACCGATCGCTCGCGGCATCCTTACTCCCGCCTCCCGTAAGATCTCAAACACGACCTCCATAATGATCGCCTCCACGAAGGCAGGAAACGGCACCCCCTCGCGCTGCGCCATTAAGCTAACCAGCAGCAGCGTTGGGATCATTTCATAATGGAAGGTGGTCAGAGCAACATATACCGCAGGACCGAGCAGCAAGATCACGAAGCAGATGTAACGAATGATGCGCATCAGGATACTGATGTCGAACCGTTGGGCATAATCCTCCGGCGATTGCATGAACTGGGCAAATACGGTCGGCAGGATCAGCGTGTAGGGTGTACCGTCAACGAGGATAACAACCCGGCCCTCGAGTAGATTCCCGGCTGCGACATCCGGCCGTTCCGTATTGAATATTGTCGGAAAGGGAGTAAAGGTCTTATCCTGAATAAACTCTTCGATATAAGCCGACTCCAGGACGCCATCGATTCGAATTCCTTTTAATCGGCTCCGAACCTCCTCCACCAAATTGGGATCGGCGCAGCCTTTCATGTACATCATCGCCACATGGGTATGGGTGACGGACCCAATCTTCATCGACTCCAGCCATAGGTCCGGCGATTTGATGCGGCGCCGGATCAGGGAGATGTTCGTCGCGATCGATTCGACGAAGCTGTCTTTGGGGCCACGCACGACCAGTTGCGACGTCGGTTCGTTAACCGCTCTCCATTCCCCGCCCGCCGTACCCGTGACGATCCCTTGATCGCTCCCCTCCACCAGCAGCACGGTGTCCCCCGATAAGACAGCCATCATAATGTCGTTCCATTCCTTCACGACCGAGGTTTCTCCCAGGCTGAGGGCATTCTCGAGGATATATTTCATGAGCCGATCGGCCTTGTACGCGTGAACTTTCTCGGGTTCCAGCCCCATTAGCGGTTTGATCACAAAGTTATTGATCATTTGCTGGTTACTGAGGGCATTCAGATAAACGATCGCAGCCTCCACAGGAACCGGAACGGGCCCCCCTAGCTTGAGATGGCGAATGACGATATCGGGGCTATGACCGGACTCCGCTAAGACGCGATCCAGCATTTGCTGCAAGTCACCGGTGATTTGGGATTGTGCGTTGCTTTTGTTCTGCCGGCCGGAACGGCCTCGGGAAAGGTGGCGCAGCATATTAGCAACTCCTGTTCTGCATATCTTATCTCCATTATTTGCTTCTCCTGCCTTTTTCATGCGACAGGAACCGAAGTCAACAACCTTCGTCGATTCGGCGGTTTTTCTGAACTAGAGCGGGAAATAATGTATCCGAAACGGCTCCCTATTATCAGGAGAACAAGTTGACAGGAGGAAGCTTAAAATGGAGGAAATCCCCTTCATGTCCGGTGGACTTCCGCGGTTCCCGGATTCGATGTGGCGAAAAACGACACCCTTGCCGGACTTCGGTAAGCTAAATGAGGACATTGAGACAGAAGTGGCCGTGGTCGGGGCCGGGATCACCGGGATCACCACCGCATATTTACTAGTACAAGCCGGCGTAAAAGTCGCCATCCTGGAGGCCGGCAAAATCCTGGATGGCACGACCGGGTATACGACGGCAAAAATCACGGCTCAGCACGGTCTTATCTACGACAAGCTGATCAACAACTTCGGTGAGGAAGGCGCAAAATTGTATTTCGAAGCCAATGAGGAAGCATTGCGTTGGATGACCGAGACAATCGAGGAACGGAAGATCGAGTGTCAGTTTCGCCAAGAGGACGCTTATCTGTATGCGGATTCGGAAGAGCAGCTCCAAAAGCTAGAAGCCGAATGGCAAGCTTACGAACGTTTGGGTCTGCCCGGTAAATGGCGGGACTCTCTCGATTTGCCGCTGCAAGCCAAAGGTGCTATCGTGATGAAAAATCAAGCACAGTTTCACCCGCTGCACTACTTGAAAGAGTTGCTTGCGTATATCACGTCCCATGGCGGCTCCGTTTATGAGAGTACAACGCTGCAGGATGCCGCCGAACCGGAGGCGGACGGACGTCTTCGATTAACCACGGAAGACGGGCGGCACATCGTTTGCCGCCATGCGGTATCCGCTTCCCATTATCCGTTCTTTGATGGAATGGGGTTCTACTTCACCCGGCTGCACGCGGAACGTTCTTATGTCGTCGCGATCGAACCGGAGAAGGCTTACCCTGGCGGAATGTACATCAACTGCGGCTCCCCCAAGCGCTCGCTCCGTTCCGCCGAGCTGAACGGGAAAGAGGTTGTCCTCGTCGGCGGCGAGTCCCACAAGACCGGCAAAAACGACTGTACGTTCCAGTCCTACGAAGCCCTGGAGAGATTCGGACGCGAGACATTGGGAATCCGGTCCATTCCATTTCGCTGGTCAGCGCAGGATTTAGTCACGCTGGATGGAGTACCTTATATCGGACGGATTACATCTAGACATCCGAATATTTACGTTGCCACGGGCTTCTATAAATGGGGAATGAGCACCAGCGCGTTGTCCGCGATGATGATCCGAGACCTCATTCTGGAGAAGGAGAACCGTTATGCCGAGTTGTTTACCCCATCCCGGTTTAAAGCGGACCCCTCGATCAAGCATTTCGTGACGCAGAACGCAGATGTAGCCAAAGAACTCGTAACCGGCAAAATCGAAATCGTTCACTTGAAACCTGAGGACCTCGTTCCAGGTCAAGGCGGCGTCGTGAAGCACCAAGGCAAACGAGCCGGGGCGTACCGTGACGAGAATGGGCTGCTCTATCTGCTTGATACGACCTGCACCCATATGGGCTGCGAGGTCAAATGGAACGAGGCGGAACGTTCGTGGGACTGCCCTTGCCACGGATCCAGATTCGATTACAAAGGCGAAGTGATCGAAGGGCCGGCTACCGAAGCGCTCCCTCGTCTCCATCGACAGCCTGAGCAAGCACCAAGTTAACGAACGGCAAGCCCTTTAGGTACATCCACCAACCAGCGAGAACACCGATCCTAGGCTTTTCTGAACATGCTATGAAGCGCATCTGTCCAACCGGTTTCCTGGAACGTAAAGGGAACAAGCGGAACAGATGCCTTTTTTTATTCACTACCTTGCTTTAATCAGTACCGTATGGTACTATGCTTTCAGAGATACTAATCAATGATCAGTACTAGTGAATCACAAAAACGAACATTCAATTTCAGAGGAAACGAGGCGAAGCATGGTTGGATATCAGCATCCAGTTTAAGAAAGGCGCCTTGGAGCTATGCGTGCTGGTGTTGATCCAAGGCCGCGACCGGTATGGTTACGAGCTGGCCCAATCGGTATCGAAGCATATCGAAGTAGCCGAAGGAGCCCTGTATCCTCTGCTCCGCAGACTGGTCAGTGAAGGCTATTGCACAACGTACTTGCAAGAATCCACAGGCGGACCTCCGCGTAAATATTACAAGCTGACTCCCGAAGGCGAAGCGTACACCCAGAAACTTGTCGTAGAGTGGAAACAGTTCGTGCACAATGTTTCGACATTAATCGAGAAAGGAAGCCGTTTATGAATAAAAGCGAGTTTTTGGCGAATCTCCGGGCCCATTTGTCGGTTCTCCCACCGGAGGAGCAAAACGAATTGCTAGAGGATTATGAGGCCCACTTCGCATTTGGCTTGGAAAGCGGCCGGACCGAGGAAGAAATCGTTCTGGAGTTAGGCGACCCGGCGGAGCTGGCGAAGGAGGCCATTGGCAACCGTTACGTGCCTCGGGAGCATGTGTACTGGTTTGGAGGTGCGGAGCCCGCTGCGGTGCCGGATGCTCCAGTTGCCTCTACAAATTCAGGAGTTTATGGGAACGGGGGCGGCGTCCGGCAACGCAGCGGATTTGCCAGCGTGATGGTTTACATCGGCCTGTTCTTTATGAATATCATCGTTGTTCCGCTGTTGATCTCCTTCTGGGCCGTAGCCGTCAGCCTAGCGGCCAGTGCAGCGGCTGGAATAATCAGTCCCCTGCTTCTCGGACTTGAGTATATATGGCATGGGGATATTTTCACAGCAAAAATCTTTGCCTCGGTCGCAGCCGTCGGATTAGGCATTTTGCTTGCTGTCGTCACGCGATACGTTTATAAAGGATTGCTCCGGCTGAGCGCCGCTTACCTGCGCTGGAATGTCCGGGTGGCGAAAGGGGATCACTAGGCATGAATACGAAGAGATGGTCGTTCATTGGAATTTTGCTGATTTTGGCCGGATTTGCCGGCATGGCTTACCAGCACTTTGATTTTGGGGGACAACTACCAACTCACCAGCAGAAATGGGCTTTTGAATCAGGCGCGTTAAAGACGCTGCTTGTCGGTAGCGACTATGACGTTGAGTTGGAGTTTATCGACAGCCCCGACGGGACGAATTACGTGGAAATCAGCGGGAATATGGAACAGAAGACGATCGACACGTTGAAAGCAACTCAAATCTCCGGAGACACGCTGAAGTTAGATCTGCAGGATGATTTCGACTGGAGCTTCTTCTCGGTCAACTTCCAGTCCACCAAGCAGCGGATCACTGTAGCGCTAAGCGACAGGAGCGAATTGGATCGGATCGACTACAAGTCCAATTCCAGCAACGGTACGTTCCGCGGTCTTCGCGCCGGCAACATCGACTTGTCCATCAGCTCTGGAAATCTCCGCGCAGAGAATGTCACGGCGGGTCAGCTGAAATTGGCCAGTACGTCGGGCAATATTACAGCGGAGAACATTCAAGGAAATACAGAGATAAAGTTGACTTCTGGAAACATCCGTATCGATAAACTAGAAGGTGTATTGACCGCAAAATCGACCTCTGGCAATATCACCGCCAACCAGGTGCAAGGGAACGTCCAAGCTACAGTCAGTTCGGGAAATATCCGATTCGAGCGGTTTACGGGGGACGGTAGCTTCAAAGCAACTTCTGGAAATATTACTCTGTCGGAACAACGTTCGGATAACCTGGACATTTACGTAGGTTCCGGTAATGCGACGTTATCAACCGATGCGCAGTTCAAGGGGTTCTATGACCTGCATACCGCATCCGGGGATACCACGGCTCCGGATTCCTTGCGCCAGACGCAGGACCTGATCAAGGTTCGGGCGACTTCCGGTAACATTCGCATTCGCTAAGAACATCAAGAGGGGGCGGAGTTCATGTGAACTCCGCCCCCTCTTTGTTATTCGATTTCCCTCTGCGCAATTCGGTTCAGGAAGGATCGTGCCCGATCGCTGGATGGGTGATTCAGTACCTGGTCCGGCGTCCCCGATTCGATGATGATACCCTCATCCATGAGCACGACCCGGTCGGCAACCTCGGCGGCGAACTTCATCTCATGGGTGACCACAACCATGGTCCGGCCCTCTCGCGCCAACTCCTTCATCACCTTCAACACCTCGCCGACTAGCTCCGGATCCAGCGCCGATGTGGGCTCGTCAAATAACAACACGTCCGGGCTTACGGCCATGGCTCGCGCAATCCCAACCCGCTGTTGTTGTCCGCCTGATAGCTGATGCGGATAGAAATCGGCCCGATCGCCCAGCCCCACCTTATTCAGTAGTTCCAAGGCGACCCGGCGCGCTTCTTCCTTACTCTTCTTCAGCACCTGAACCTGGGCTTCCATCACGTTCTGGAGCGCCGTCATATGCGGAAATAAGTAATAGGCCTGGAACACCATCCCGGTCTTCTTGCGCAGGGCCAGCACTTCGCTTGGCTTCGGCTTACGGCCTTCGCCAAATTCCAGTTGGACGTCGCTGATCCGGAGAACCCCCTTTGTCGGAGTTTCCAGCAGGTTCAGACAGCGCAGTAGGGTTGTCTTCCCTGAGCCGGAAGGCCCGATGATCACCAGCACCTTACCTTGCTGTACCTCAAGATCTACCCCTTTTAGTACCTCTTGCGTACCAAACGATTTGTGCAAATTTTGGATTCGTATCATGATTGTCAGGCCTCCTTATCGGGCAGTGAAGCGATCCAGCCGCTTCTCTAACCGATTTTGCAGCGCCGAAAGGATGGTGCTGAAGAATAAATAGACCAAGCCCGCTTCGGTGTATACAATCAGCGGTTCATAGGTCGTCGCCGTGATTTGCTGAGCCGTACGGAACATCTCCGTATACGTGACAGTGGCGGCCAGCGAGGTATCCTTGACCAGGCTGATGAAGGAGTTGGCCAGCGGCGGCACGGAAACTCGCGAAGCCTGGGGCAATATAATCCGCCGTAGCGCCTGCAGCCGGGTCATCCCCAGGGAATAAGCCGCTTCCCATTGGCCTTCATGAATGGACAGGATCGCCGCACGCACGATTTCCGAGCCATAAGCGCCGACGCTGAGCGTAAAACCGATCACTGCCGCCGGAAACGGGTCCAGTATAATGCCGATCGACGGAAGACCGTAGAAAATGATAAATAGCTGCACAAGCAGCGGCGTCCCCCGAATAATCCAAACGTAGAATCTGGCGAGTTGCCGCAGCGGCCCGATGCTCGACAACCGCGCAAGCGCGGTCAGGACCGCCACCACCAGCCCTAGCGCAAACGTGATCAACGTTAGCGGTACCGTAAAAGCTACCCCTGCTTTGAGCAGAGGAAGAAAAGAGTCCACGATAATATTCCAAATGCGTTCATCCATCGCTCAAGCATCCTTTTCCGAAAGAAGCGGCCCTTGCGGGCCGCATCCGTAGTTTAAGCACTTATTTCGAAACGTCTGCTCCGAAGTATTTCTCCGAGATTTTCAAGTAAGCCCCGTCGGATTTCATGGCCGTCAGCGCCTCGTTTACCGCTTGCACCAGTTCTTCGTTGCCTTTGTTAAATAAGGCCGCGCTCTCCGCCGCATCCGGCATTTCGTCTACCACTTTCAGCTTCACGTCCGGTCTTTGCTTCTTCAGGTCCAAGAAGGACAAGCCGTCATTCACCGTCGCGTCGATCCGTTTGGACAACAGCAGGTCAATGGCTTGGTTAAAGCCTTCCGTCGCAACGATTTCCGCCCCGTTCTCCTTCGCGATATCCGTCAAGTTACTGGTTAGGGACTGTCCGGCTTTCTTCCCTTTCAAATCGGCGAAAACCTTAATATCCTTGTTGTCCTCCGGGACGATCAATACAGCACGGGATACGATATAAGGATCCGAGAAATCATATTTCTCCTTACGATCATCCCGAATCGTCACTTCGTTGAACACGGCGTCAAACCGTTTGGCATCTAGTCCGGCAAAAATACCATCCCACGGCGTCTCGATAAATTCAGGTTCCACTCCCAACCGTTTAGCGACCTCTTCGGCGATTTCTACGTCAAAGCCTGTCAGCTTGCCATCCTTGTCATGGAACGTAAATGGCGCATAGGTTCCTTCTGTACCGATCCGCAGCTTGCCGCTGGCTTTCACGGATTCCAGCGAGTTGGTTTCCGCCGGCTGTTCATTGGCCGCATTCCCTGCGCTGCCTTGGCTCGCCCCTTCATTCCCTGCCGCCTGATTATTTGTATTATTGTTGCCGCAGGCTGCAACCACCACGGTCAACACCAGCGTCAATAATAGTAAACTCCATTTTTTCATCGAGCTCATCCCCCATCTATCTATTTCGTATTTTAATTCCCTACAAAACAACTAGGTTTAATTGAATATTACACATTTCGCTACAAATCGTCAAATGTTTTTTCTGCCTTAGTATGCTCAATAGATGAAGACTTGATTTCCCAAAAGTTTACGAATATAATTGTCGTAATTATTTCGTGAAGGAGGTGGGTAGAGTGGATCGCAAATTTGCGTGGAGTCGAGTGAGCCAACTGCCGATGGCAATGTTTGGCAATGTTCATGCAGCAGCCGACAATGGGAGAAGTCTGTCCTTTTTCGGAAACTCGATATCCAAACCAAATTGCGAAATGCCGCTCCTACCTTAACCTCACTTACGCGTGAGCTTTGAAGGCAGCAGGATTTCCTGCTGCCTTCTTTTTTTGTATGGACGGCATGGGACTGAAGGAGATTACGGTTCATGATGATCCAGGGTCAAAATATACAGAAGTATTACGGTGCCGAGCTGGTGCTGTGCGATGTCACGTTCGAAATTAAAATTGGCGACACGGTCGGACTGATTGGCCGCAACGGTGCGGGGAAGACCACTCTGATGAAGCTGCTGTCCGGCAGCGAACGGCCGGATCAAGGGCTATTATCGGTTCGAAAGAATGCCCGAATCGGAAGTTTGGCGCAAATCCCTGATTATACTCGGGAAGAAACGGTGTACGACGTCCTGCTTGGAGCCTTTTCAGATCTTCGTAGCCTGGGAGCAGAGATGCGGCGGCTGGAAGCCGACATGGCGGGAGCCGGTGAATCCGGAGCGTTAGATTCGCTTCTCAAGCAATACGGCCAGATGCAGGAGGCGTTCGAACGCGGCGGCGGTTACGACATCGAAACATCGATCTTACGGGTCGCCGGTGGTCTCGGCATCCCGGAGGAGCAATTCACCCGTCCGTTCGTCTCGCTGTCCGGCGGCGAGAAGACGAAGGTTGGTTTAGCGGTGATTTTGCTGCGGGAGCCGGATCTATTGCTGCTCGACGAGCCAACGAATCATTTAGACATGGCGGCGACAGAGTGGTTGGAGGGATACCTCCGTGCGTTTCCGGGAACCTGCGTGATCATTTCCCACGACCGCTATTTCCTCGATGCCGTTGTCGGCAAAATCATTGAGCTGGAGGACGGAGAAGCTTTCACGTTCCACGGCAACTACAGCTACTACAAAGAGGAGAAGGAACGCCGGCTGCTTCAGCAGTTTGCCGATTACGAGGAGCAACAGAAGAAGATCAAGAAGATGCAGGAAACGATCAAACAGTTAATTGAGTGGGGCAACCGCTCAAACCCGCCGAATCCGGGCTTTCATCGGCGGGCGGCCTCGATGCAGAAAGCCTTAGACCGTATGGTCAAACTCAAAAGGCCGATACTGGAACGTAAACGTATCGGCTTGGAGCTGGATCATGCGGATCGCTCCGGCAAGGACGCGATCGTCCTCAAGGAGGTAGGCGACGCCCGCGGCGGGCGCGTATTGTACCGCGGCCTGACCCACACGCTGCGCTATGGCGAGGCGGCCGTGCTGATCGGCGACAACGGGGCAGGCAAAAGTACCTTGCTCAAGAACATCTTGGGCCAGGAACCGCCGCAGGAGGGCGAAGTCCGACTCGGCTCGCGCATCGAACCGGGTTACCTGGCCCAGCAGGCCGCCCCCGCCGATCATGACGAGACGGTGCTGCAATATTTCCGCGACGAGATCGGTCTCGAAGCGGGCGAAGCCCGCGGGCAGCTGGCCCGCTTCCTGTTCTACGGCGCCGATGTGTTCAAGAAGGTGAGCAGCCTCTCGGGCGGCGAGTGGACACGACTTCGGCTGGCGGTACTGATGTACCGGAAGCCGAACCTGCTGGTGCTCGACGAGCCGACCAACCACCTTGACATCGATTCGCGCGAAGCGCTGGAAGAGGCGCTGGAGGAGTACCCGGGCACGCTGCTGGCGGTGTCCCATGACCGCTACTTCATCAATAAAGTAGCGGGGCAGGTGTGGGCGCTGGCGGGCGGCCGACTGACCGTCTCCCTCGGCGGATACGAGGATTACCGGGCGGAGCTCGCCCGGAAGACCGCCGCCGGGGACGCGGGGCCTGCGGGCCGCG
>NZ_JADCNN020000038.1:0-21364 GCF_014947195.2 Paenibacillus rhizolycopersici
CTCTATAAAGTGGGGGATTTGGTGTGATGGATTTGCATAACATCCCCGTAAAGCAAGTTAGCGGCGTGAGTGCTCTTAAGCAAGAAGAGCTTCACGCCTTTGGCATCTTTACGGTGAATGATTTGATCGAATATTATCCGTTCCGGTACGAGGACTACCGGCTGCGCTCCCTGACGGAAGTCAAAGATGGGGACAAGGTGACGGTACAGGCCAAAATCATGGGCTTGCCGGTACTCCAACGGTACGGTCGAAAATCGCGGCTCACGTGCAAAATGGTCGCGGAAGACTGGATGTTTACGGCGACGTGGTTTAACCGTCATTTCCTCAAGGACCAGTTGACGACGGGGCGAGAGATTGTTTTAACCGGAAAATGGGATATGCGCCGGAGCCAGCTCACCGTGACGGATTCGGAGTTTCCCGACCGGGGGACGCTGCGCAGCGGCAGCCTGCAGCCGGTCTATTCCGTTGGCGGCAAAATCACGCAGGCCTGGATGCGCAAAACGATCGGACAAGCGCTGCTGCAATATGGGGAGATGATTCCGGAGAATCTGCCGCCCGATCTGTTGCGCAAATACAGCCTGATGCCTCGCAAGGCGGCGATCCTGCGGCTACATCAGCCGCAGGATAACGAGGAGGGGCAAATCGCCCGACGCCGTATGGTGTACGAGGAGCTGTTCCTGTTCCAGCTCAAGCTGCAGGCGTATCGGGCGATGAACCATGATCGCATGGACGGGGTGGCGCATGTCGTGGATAACGCCACGATTCGGGAATTTGTGCGCAGCCTTCCGTTTGAGCTCACCGATGCGCAGAAGAAGGTCGAGCTGGAAATTTTGCAGGACATGCGCTCGACTTACTGTATGAACCGGCTGCTGCAGGGAGACGTTGGCTCCGGCAAGACGGTCATTGCTGCAATTGCCCTGTACGCGGCGGTGAAGTCCGGGCACCAGGGCGCTTTTATGGTGCCGACGGAAATTTTGGCCGAGCAGCATATGCGCTCCCTCACCCGGTTGTTCGAACCGTTTGGCATCACGGTTGGTTTGCTGACCGGCAGTATTACGGGACGCAAGCGTAAGGATTTGCTTGGCTCCCTGCAAATGGGGCTCACCGATATCATCGTTGGCACGCATGCGTTGATTCAGGAGGACGTATTTTTTCGTTCGCTCAGTATGGTGGTTACCGACGAGCAACATCGATTTGGCGTTAATCAGCGCAGTATTTTGCGGCGCAAAGGCTTTAACCCTGACGTGTTGACGATGACGGCCACGCCGATTCCGCGCACGCTCGCGATCACCGCCTTTGGCGACATGGACGTATCGACGATCTCGGAGCGGCCGAAGGGGCGCAAGCCGATCACGACCTATTGGGTGAAGCACAGCATGATGGACCGCGTGCTTGGCTTTATTGATCGCGAGGTGTCGCAAGGCCGTCAGGCCTACGTAATTTGCCCGCTCATCGAGGAGTCGGACAAGCTGGACGTGCAGAATGCCATCGACCTGTATGTGTCGATGCAGCAGGCGTTCCCGAACATGAAGGTCGGATTGCTGCACGGCCGGATGACGGCGGCCGAGAAGGACGAAGTGATGCGCGCGTTCTATGAGAACGAGGTGCAGCTGCTCGTCTCGACGACCGTCGTCGAGGTCGGCGTTGACGTGCCCAATGCCACGCTGATGATTGTGATGGATGCCGATCGGTTCGGCCTATCCCAGCTTCACCAGCTGCGCGGGCGCGTTGGCCGGGGAGAGCACGCGTCGTATTGCGTGCTCATCGCCGATCCGAAGTCGGAGGTCGGTCAGGAGCGGATGAAGGTCATGACCGACACGGACGACGGCTTCGAGGTGGCGCGGCGGGACCTGGAGCTCCGCGGTCCCGGGGATTTTTTCGGCACGAAGCAAAGCGGCGTGCCGGATTTTCGCGTCGCGGACATGGTCAGCGACTATGCGGTGCTGGAGGCGGCGCGGGACGACGCCGCCCGGCTGGTGGCGGGCGAGACCTTCTGGACGTCGCCCGAATACGGCCCGCTGCGGGATTATTTGCGGCGGGAGCAGATTTTTCAAGGTGAGCTGATCGACTAACGAAACATTTAGCAAGGATGGAACCGTTCGCGGGATATGCGGGCGGTTTTTTTGCGCCAAAATAATAATAAATAACATGCCTTGAAATATAATTTCATCCATAAAATAATATGTTGAAATAATATCTCAATTGCATTATAATCAAGTCGAAAACGATTACAACCATGTGGATCCACACAAAGGAGAGTAACCTATATGTTGGAAAATCTGACAACCGAGGCAAGAAACGAGCGGACCATGCGCTTGGACGAAATGGGTGTGACCGAGTTGCTTAAGGTGATGAATGAAGAAGATGCCAAGGTAGCCGGAGCGGTAAACCAAGAGATTCCGAAAATCGCCGAGGCCGTGGCAGCCATCACCGAGTCGCTCCGCAAAGGAGGCCGGCTGATTTATATGGGGGCCGGCACAAGCGGACGGATCGGGTTGCTGGATGCGGTGGAATGTCCGCCAACGTTCGGGACTTCCCCGGACCAGGTGGTTGGGCTGATCGCTGGCGGAAGCAACGCTTTTATCAAGGCTGTTGAGGGAGCGGAGGATCGGGCCGAGCTGGGGATGGTTGATCTGCAAAATCTCGGGCTTACCGGAAACGATGCAGTCGTCGGATTAGCTGCCAGCGGGCGTACGCCTTACGTGATCGGCGGATTGGAATACGCCAAGCGTATCGGTGCTAAGGCGATTAGCATCAGCTGCAACAAGAATGCAGCGATCAGCTCCATTTCCGACATTGCTATCGAGATTGAGAACGGTCCTGAAGTATTGACCGGGTCGACTCGGCTCAAGGCAGGAACCTCGCAGAAACTGGTCTGCAATATGCTGTCTACGGCCTCGATGATCGGCTTAGGTAAGGTATACGGCAATTTGATGGTTGATGTTCAGCCCACCAATGAGAAGCTGGCGGATCGGGCGAAGCGAATCGTAATGGAGGCGACCGGTTGCGATGTCTCTACCGCTGAAAACGCCTTGGACCTTGCCGAGGGGAAACCGAAACCGGCGATCCTGATGATCTTGACGGGATGCACGTATGCGGTGGCCTTGGAAAAATTGGAGCAGAGCCACGGGTTTATCGGTAAGGCTGCGAAGTCTACGATGCAGTGAAGAAACAAATAAGACCATCCCATAGGGGCAGGAGGCTTCCCAATGAGCAAATTTGAAAGCATGGCAAAACGGATTATGGAATCCATCGGCGGTTCCGGCAATGTGGAGCAATTTACGAACTGCATGACCCGGTTGCGCGTTTCGGTCCTGGATCGCAGCCGGATCGATGAGACTGGGCTCAAACAGATCGATGGGGTACTTGGTGTGGTTGATGACGAGACGTATCAAGTTATTCTCGGGCCGGGTGTTGTCAACAAGGTCGCAGAGGAGTTCGGTAAGCTTCTGCAAGCGGAGGGGAATGGCGGCGACGGGGCAGCAGCTGGCGGCAAAACGACGCCGTTCCGCGAAGGCTCCGACATCAAGGCGGAGCTCAAGCAGAAGAACAACACTCCTTTCAAAAATTTCTTGCGGAAAATCGGCAACATCTTTATTCCATTGATTCCTGCCTTGGTGGGAGCGGGGATTATCAACGGCATAGCCGGTTTGATCAACAACCTGGTTACCTCCGGGAACGCTGCAGACTGGCTGCTTACGCTCCAACCGATTATTAGCGTGATTGGCTCGGCGTTCTTCGGGTATTTGACGATCTTTGCCGGGGTGAACGCCGCGAAAGAGTTCGGAGGTACGCCAGCGCTCGGCGGAGCCGTGGCGGCGATCATCGTCGCACCGGCGGTGGCGAATATCTCCTACACCTACCCCTTGTTTGGTGAAATTAAGCTTAACGCGGGGCAGGGCGGAATCATCGGGGCGATTTTGGCCGCAGGATTCATTTCTTTGCTGGAAAAATGGATCCGTAAGCGGATGCCGGCTGCAATTGATATCATCGTCACTCCTACCATTTCGCTGTTGATCGCAGGCCTGGTTACCGTGTTCTTCCTGATGCCGGTCAGCGGGATTATCTCCCAGGGCATCGGACAGGTAACAACTTGGCTGTTGGCTCATGGCGGACCACTATCTGGATTCGCCCTAGCTTCGCTGTTCCTGCCGCTGGTCATGTTCGGCTTGCACCAGGCGCTGATTCCGATTCATGCCGAATTGATTTCTCAGGTCGGATACACCGCTCTGCTGCCGATTCTGGCCATGGCGGGTGCGGGACAGGTCGGCTCGGCGATCGCCATTTATGTCAAGCTGAAGCATAACACGCGATTGCGTAATATGATCAAAGGGGCCTTGCCCGTCGGGTTCCTTGGTATCGGCGAACCGCTTATTTACGGGGTCAGCTTGCCTCTGGGCCGGCCGTTTGTGACCGCTTGTCTCGGCGGTGGTTTTGGCGGCGCGGTGCTGGGCTTGTTCGCGATGACGGGGAATTTCGTCGGCTCGGTGGCGATCGGTCCTTCCGGACTCGTCCTGATCCCGCTGATTCAAGGTCCAATGGGGATTGGCATGACGATTCTCGGTTACTTATCCGGGTTGATCATCTCCTATGTGGCCGGCTTCTTGCTCACTTACTTCTTAGGTTTTACAAAGCAGATGCTTATAGAGCATAATAGATAATACAGCTAGCGGAGGAACGTTTGGCGGCCTTATATCAGGCCGCCGCGTTTCTTTTGTATTTGTATCGGAAATACGGAGGGGATGACCGTGACGACGGGAAGCATACTTACGCAAATGGAGGCGGTGCTGGAACAACTGCCCGAATCAGAAAGAAAAGCGGCTCAATATATTTTGACGGCTTCGGCGGAGGTCTCCGGTTTAAGTATTCATGCGGTCGCTGATAAAGCGGGGACCAGTGCGGCGGCGATTACCCGGCTATGCCGTTCGCTGGGGCTAAGCGGATTTCCTGATCTGAAAATGCGTTTGTCGGTTGATAATGCCAAACCACAAAGGCCGGGTTATTACGATATCGAGCGCGGAGAGACGATTCAAACCGTCATTCAAAAGACGGTGTCCAACAGTGTCCAAGCCATTCAAGATACGATGCTTCACCTGCAGCCGGAATTAATCGAGCAGGTGGTGGACAGCTTCCGAAAGGCCTCCGTCATCCATATGTACGGGGTGGGGGCTTCGGCTATCGTAGCAGCGGATGCCGCACAGAAATGGCTGCGCCTGGGGAAGCAAGCGTTCGCGCTACAGGATGAGCATCTAATTGCAGCCGCGCTGGCAAGCGCTCCGCCAGGGGCCTTGTTTATGGGCGTCTCTTACAGCGGAAATACCAAGGAAGTACTGCAATTGTTCCGGGTCGCCCAAAAGTATGGTGTACGTACCATCGGCTTGTCCCGTTTCGGCAATCATAAAGTATCCGAGCTCGCCGATTTGATGCTGTACACGCCGCAGGCACCTGAAGCGACCCTGCGCAGCGGAGCGTCTGGCTCGCGCCTGGCTCAACTGGTTATGATCGATATTTTATTCTTCGCTTATGCCTCAACGCAATACGAGGAGACGATCGTCAGATTGGGACAAACCCATGAAGCGACGACGTTCCTTAGACAGAGCTAGCGACTTGCGAGTGCTTTCGGATTTAGAGGCACTATGGACAGCCTTCCCGTCATATAGTAGAGGTGAAGTCCGGAAATGACGGGACAGGAGGTGCTAGTCACAGTGCCCAGTTATCATCAATATGGAATCAGTCCGCAGCTGGTCGAACGGGTTAAACTCAAAATGAAAAATCCGGCGATCAAGGACCGGGTCAAGCAGGTCGTCGACGGCCTCACCCGCGCGGATTTGCAGGATCGCGTCAAGGTACGCAGGCTCGTTAGAACGGCCTCTTCTGTGCTTGGCGAAAGACTGAGCGGCGCTCAGGAAGAGCAAATCGTCCAATTTGTCATCGATCAGCGAATCGACCCGCGCAATACGCTTCACTTGCTGCGGTTATGGGGAATGTTCCGTTAAGCAGCGCGCGGCGATACAGCGGTAACGGGTGATAAGGCCCTGGGGAAATGGTGCCCCGGCGGCCTTTTGCTATTTCCGGAGGTTGTTTTTGGAAAGAGGATGCGCTAAGACGGGGCTGGTTAAGCTAAACGAGAAATCATCGGTTAGGCTTAAAAATCCGGGTCTTTCCCGCTTGCCAATTTACTCAAATTGTTTTATATTGACATGAGAGTAGGTCAAAAATAAAAGGGGATGAGGCGGATGACACCGCGTACGAAGGAACAAAATGAAGAGATCCGATTGCGGCGGCTTGCTCAAATTCGTATGGCGGCCGCTGATGTATTTCTTGATAAAGGTCTGACGCTGGAAATTCGGGATGTAGCAGCCGAAGCCGGGCTCGGTTACGGAACGGTTTACCATTATTACAGTAATAAAGGGGATTTGCTGCACGACGTGCTTTGGACAGCGATGGATCGAGCCGGGGAATGGATGGGCAGGGGAGCCCCCGGGGACATTCACCCTAAGGAGGGCATTGACTCAAAGGCGGATCCCCTCGTGGCGGAAGGTGCCCGGCTGCTGAAATTGTGGGCCGAAGATCACGGCGTTTACTTGTTGTATAAATTGGCGGCGGAAGACTTCCGCTTGCTGCCGGAGGCGCGAGCGTTACCGCTGACGGATGCATTCCGCCGCGAGGTGCTGCTGCCATTTGCAGCGGTGCTTAGGCGCGGCCAACCGCTTGATCCTGGCGAGATCGTCGCTTCCGGAACGGCTGACCGGGGGGCGAACGCGGCGGAGCAAGTCTCGCAGGCGGAAATGCTGCTGGCCGCCTTGGCCGGTTGCGCGAGCTTTCCGCTGCGCCGCGGGACGCTGGATCGTGAGGCAGAGGGCATCGCTCGCTTGTTATTGCATCGGCTATCGGAGCGCACCATACCCGATGGACCATTGAAGGAGTGAAGACAAATGATTATATTAAAATCTCCGCGGGAGATCGAAGAGATGAAGCGGGCGAACCAGATCGTTGCGGACTGCCATCGGGAGGTCGCCAAAATGATTGGGCCCGGGATCACGACGCAGGAGATCAATGATTTCGTGGCTCGGCATATTACAAAGCTGGGCGGCAAGCAGTTTACGAAAGGTTATAACGGATTCCCCGCCGAAACCTGCGCCTCGGTCAACGATGTGGTCGCCCACGGGTTCCCGTCGAACCGGCCGCTGCAGAACGGCGACCTGCTTAAACTGGACATTGTCGCGGAAGCGGACGGCTGGTTCGGAGATTCGTGCTGGTGTTACGCTGTGGGTCAGGTGAGTCCCGAAGCGGAAAGGCTGATGCGGGTGACGAAGGAATGCCTGGAGCTGGGGATTGCCCAAGCGCTCCCGGGCAACCGGTTAGGTGACGTGACTTCGGCCATTCAGAAACATGCGGAGGCAAACGGCTATGCCGTCGTACGCGATCTGCTGGGTCACGGGATCGGGCGTAGTCTGCATGAGGAGCCTAACTATGAGCATATCGGCGTGGCGGGCAAGGGAATTCGTCTTAAGGAAGGCATGGTGTTTACGATCGAGCCGATGATCAACGAAGGCACGTTCCGCATTGCGATTGACGACGACGGCTGGACGGCGCGCACGGCGGACGGCAAATGGTCGGCCCAGTATGAGCATACGATCGCGCTGATGGCGGACGGACCGCTGATTTTAACAGCTCAATAAGCGTCAATAGGAAAAGAGGCTGATTCCCAAAGTCCGACGGACAGGGGGAATCAGCCTTTTTCATGCGCATTCACCCTGCCAAATTATCCAACATAAACCTGTTGCCAGAGGGAATGTTTGTTCGTATTATGAATATAATAGGAACAAACGTTCTGATTAGAGGGTGAGTTTATGACAGACAGCATGAAGAAGGGAGCGGCATGAGCCCGGTTCCTTGGCAAACGCAGGAGGAGGCGGAGATAATCAAGCAATACGTGCTGCTTCCCCTATTGCTCGATGCGCTGGAACGGGACCGGCGCATTTTGGCGTCGGCTTCGCTGAAGCTGCCGCAGGTGTATAAGGGGCTGATCGGTTTGCTTCAGAACGCCGCAACCGCCGATCTGACCCAGGTGCGCCAAAGCATGCGCGAGCATGGATTGAAGGTGTTTGAGGAGCGGCGGACGAATCTGGGGATTGAAGCCCGCTATTTATGCCGGGGCTACACGTATGAGTTTTCCATGCTGTGGGGGCTGGTTAAAGCGGAGCTGATCAGCCGGCTTTACACCTATCTCGGGATGGATGTAACGAAAGAGGGGATGTTCTCATGAAATCGGAACGCGTGATCATGATGGCGGATTGCCAATCCTTCTACGCCAGCGTGGAGAAGGCTGATCATCCGCAGCACCAGAACCGCCCGCTGATCGTGGCCGGGGATCCGGAACGGCGCTCGGGGATCGTGCTGGCCGCTTGTCCGCTGGCCAAACAGTATGGAGTGACAACGGCGGAGACGCTGGGCACGGCTTTGGCAAAATGTCCGGACCTGGTGGTGATGCGGCCGCGTATGGAGCGGTACATCGCCGTGTCGATGCAGATCACGAACATCATGAAGCAGTTTACCGATCTGGTGGAGCCGTACAGCATCGATGAGCAGCATCTCGACGTGACCGGCAGCCTGTCGCTGTTCGGCGAGCCGGAGACGCTGGCCCTGACCATTCAGCAGAAAATCCGCCGCGAGACCGGCATCTACAGCCGTTTCGGCATCAGCTACAACAAGGCAGTCAGCAAAATGGCCTGCGACAATTTCGCCAAGAAAAATGCAAACGGCCTGTACGTTCTGCCTCGTGAAGCCGTTCCGAAGGTGCTATGGCCGCTGCCGATCCGGCAAATGTTCATGGTCGGCTCCCGCATGGAGCGCCATCTGCTGCGAATGGGCATCCGCACGATCGGGGAGCTGGCGAACCTACCGCTGGCGCGGCTACGGCAGCGCTGGGGCGTCAATGGCGAAGTGCTGTGGCGACTGGCCAACGGCATGGACGACTCGCCGGTCGACCCGAACAGCCATCAGGGGGAGAAGTCGATCGGTCATGAAATGACGTTGCCCCGCGACTACTATTCGATGGAGGAGACGGCGGTACCGCTGCTGGAGCTGACCGAGCTTGTCTGCCGCCGGTGCCGGGAAAAGGGCTACATGGGCGGGGTTGTCAGCGTTGGCTGCCGGGGGGCGGATTTCGACCATCCGACCGGGTTTTACCGGCAGATGAAGCTGCCCGATCCGACCAACGTGACCATGCAGGTTTACGACGGGGTGATGCGGCTGTTCCGCCGTCATTGGGACGGCCAGCCGGTCCGCAAGGTGGGGGTCACGTTAACCGGGCTGGTGCGGGACGACGAATACCAGCTGACCTTGTTCGATGAACGGCCGAGATACCAAGCGCTCGAACGGGCCACCGACGAGATCAAACGTCGTTATGGGGAATCGGCGATTTTTCGCGCGGTATCGCTGACGGGTGCCGGTCAGGCGCGGGATCGAGCCGGCAAGATTGGAGGGCATTACCGATGAAAGGAAAGCTGTATGGCAACGGATTATGGGAGTCGTCGCGGATGATGCTGCCGGAGCACAAGGAGGCGATTTTGCGGGGCAACCGCAGCCAGGAGCGCAAGGCGCGGTCCTTCCTCGACGAACAGGAACTTGAGCGGATTTCACGCCTTCTCACGACCTCGCTGCAGACCGGGAAGCCGGTGCGCCTGCATCTCTTCGGGGAATGGCAGGGGCGGGAGGTCCTAGGAACCGTGACGAGAGTCGACCCCGGAGGGCGACAGGCGCGCCTTCAGACCGAGGCCGGTCCCGAGTGGATCGCGTTCGCGGACATTGTTGGAGCCGAGACCGATTAGGCAAGTCAACGACGGGTAAAGCCCGCGTTAAACGAAGGTAAATCTATTAAGCTGCTGATCTGCCGCTGGCGGATGGGGAGCTTATTTTGTTAACGTCTGGTGAAATCTGTATTTCGAGTCCCAAGATGGAAAAGGGCGGGAAAACGTCATTTTTTAGGAAGGAAGTCGCCGATCAAGGCGGGATGGCCCGACGAAAATCCGTCATCGTAAACGACGGAAAAACGCTAGTCCCAGGCTGGGACCAGGGAAGCTTTTTTTGACAAGGGCTGTAACCTTAGAAAATCGTGGAAAACCGCAGAATGACGATATTTTCAGACAAGACTTTGGTATCAATTTTGTAACCATTATGGAAAAGGGTGTAAAAATTGAGCGAAACCTAGATGAATTTTGTACGTCTAATATCACGAAATGACCAAGCGGGACAGAGATGCCGAAAATCCGTCTCCCCCGGAAAACAGCCCCAGCTGTAAAACACTCCCATTAGCCTAGTTACATGATAGGGGCGCTTGGTTCATGATAAATAGTGATTTTGAGAAGCGGAGGTGCGAATCGGCCATACTGAATCATCACCTGTATAGCTGCATAGAAAGCGGCCGTTCGATAGGACGCTGTGCTCCTCGGGAATGTCGGCGTGCGGCCGGGGGATTCGGTTGTTCAGAACGAGCACGAAAAGAAGAACAGCGAGGTGAAATAAGGGTAATCCGATGACGACATTAGCGAAAAAAAGGTTGGCGATGGGGCTTGTCCTGGCGGGCGTCTTCATCGCAGGCTGCGTGGTTCTGGCCGTTCTAAATTGGCCGCCGCCTCATTACAGCTATGCGGCAAAGGACGGAACGGAGCTGAAGTTCCGTACCGAAGGCGACAAACTTCTCGCCTATGACGGCGAAAGCAGTTGGGAGGAGTTGTTCGTCAAAGGCGTCAACCTGGGGGCGACGGTGCCGGGATATTTTCCCGGGGAATTTCCGATTACGGAAGACGATTACTTGCGCTGGTTCCAGCAGATTGATGACATGGGCGCAAATGTGATTCGAATTTATACGGTGCATAATCCGGTGTTCTACAAGTCTCTGGTTAAATACAACCGGGACAAGGGGAAGGACCCCCTCTATTTCATCCAAGGCATCTGGTCGCCGGAGGAGCAGTTAATCGAGCAGCAGGATGCTTACATTCCCGGAATTAAGGAGGCTTTTCACCGAGAGATCGAAAAGGCGGTTAAAGCCGTTTACGGCGATTTGAAGGTCCCGAAACAGCCGGGAACGTCGGGCGGCAAGTATACCGCAAATGCCGGTCCCTACCTGATGGCCTGGCATATCGGCACCGAATGGGACCCGGAGATGGTGGATAACACGAACCGCAAGCACGCTGAACTTCCGCCGTATCAAGGGCAGCATTTCACGGCGACAGACGAGGCGAGTCCATTCGAGAGCTGGCTGGCAGAGCTGGTAGACGACACCGCCCAGAAGGAACGCGCGTACGGGTGGGAGCATCCCATCACGTTTACGAACTGGGTGACGACGGATGTGTTGCAGCATCCCGGTGAACCGTTGTTCGAGGAGGACCTGGCCAGCGTCGACGCTACGCATATTCGGCCCGTGGAATGGGAAGCGGGTTATTTCGCCGCTTATCATGCGTACCCGTATTATCCGGACTTTTTCCATCTAGACAAAACGCTGGAGACGATCCCTGATGGGGATGGGGACTTCAACACCTACAAGGCTTATTTGCAGGAGCTAAAAAATTACTATAAGGACATCCCGGTGATGATTACCGAATATGGCGTTCCTTCCTCGCTGGGCGTCTCCCACCTCGGACGGGGCGGACGGAATCAGGGCGGCCACAACGAGCAAGAGCAGGGAGAGATCAACGTCTCTCTGACGAAGGATATTTACGATACGGGGTATGCCGGTGCCATCTTGTTCATGTGGCAGGATGAATGGTTCAAGAAAACGTGGAATACGATGCGGTTTGAGATCCCGGAGGATCGACGCGCTTTTTGGTTAAACGTGTTGACCAATGAAAAACAATTCGGTCTGTTGTCGATGGGCCCTGGTAAAGAGGACGACCTCATGATCGACGGCAAGCTGGAGGATTGGGAATCCCTGCCGGAAGGGGAGGTCCAAGCCTGGGATCGTCCGTCGGCAGGGATCGACCGATTGCAGGTCACGCACGACGAAGCTTATGTCTACGTGGGTCTTCAGCTAAGCGACCCGTTCGACCCGGCCAAGCGGTTGATCCGGCTTGGCGCAGATACGCAGCCCGGCGGGAATCAGCCGGTGGCGGAGCTGCCTGGGCGAACGCTGAGCGACGGCCTGGAGGCGATCGTGGAGATCGGAAATGACGAGGAGACCGAAGTGCTGACGGCGCCAAGTTACGATTTCCATCGCCGGCTTTACGGGCGATACGGATATTGGATGCTTGACGATCCTACGGAGGAGCAAACTGTAGAGTTTCAACCTTGGAAGCTGGCGGTCAGCTTGACGATGACGCCGCCCGACACCCGCTTCGCTCATCCGTTCCAGGACATGACCGTCGGCAAGCTGATTCGCGGCACCACCGATCCGGGAAACGCCGCGTTCAATTCGCTTGCTTCTTGGCAGTACAGCGGCAATGAGGTAGAACTACGCATTCCCTGGATGCTGCTGGGCTTTGCGGATCCTAGCTCGCGGCAAGTGATTGACTACCGGCCTTTGAAGGAGGACCGGGCCTTCTCGACGACCGAATCGGACGGCCTGACCCTAATTCCATGGATCATGGAGCGGGGCGAAGCGGGGGTTCTGGGTCCGGGAACGGAAAGCGGAGAAACCCGGGAAAACGTCTCATTGGACGCATTCCCGAAATACGTGTGGCAGCCATGGGAAACCGTGCAGTATACCGAACGGCTCAAGTCCGGTTATTACGCCCTGCAGGCGTTCTACCAAAGCTTGCCGGATCGGCGAACGACGGGAGAATAACTGGCGCCGAAAGGAGGAAAACAGGATGGCGGGTCAGCATCTTGGACTGGCAATTGCCTTTATTTATGTATGCCTGGGGCTGATCGGCATAGGCATGCTGCTCTTGTTTTATATGAAAATCCGGCATTTGCGCATTCAGCGCAAAACGAAGGAATATCAGCGGAAGCATCAGGATTACTTCCTGTTCCTCCAAGCCCATCTGGGCGATGCCGAGGAGCTTCCGCTACCGCCCGGCAAGCTTGGGGATCTGGAGCGGCGGGTGATCCAGCAACGGGTAACCGAGTGGATCGAACAATTTAAGGGCGATTTGCAGCAGAAGTTGATCGCTTTATGTTACAACGCCGGTTTTGTCCGGGAAGACCTGAAGTTGCTCGACAGCTTGTTTTACGGGCGGCGGATCGCCGCTGCCTACCGCCTCGGCGGAATGCGGGCGGCCGAAGCGGTGCCGCGGCTGCTGGAGATGCTGAAGCATCAGAAATATAGTCCGCTGAGCATCGTGCTTGCCCGCTCGATCGCCAAAAGCGCGGAACAGGAGCAGCAGCTTAGGGATATGCTGGTCCATCTCCTGCGCCACGGCAAGCCGATTCATCACCTTGCCGCCGATATCCTGATGGAGACACGGCTGGATGCGAGCCGGCTTCTGCTCCAGTTGTTGAAGGAGGATAACGAGGATTTGGTCAAGGTGGCGCTGGCTGCGATGCGAGGACAAGAAGTGCCGGAGGAGGCACCGGCACTGGGACGATTTGCTTTTGCGCTTGAGAGGAGGGAGACCACTGCTTAGAGATATTTTGCTGATCTATGGCCTGTTTGCGACGTATTACGTCATGACGGTCAACTTGGTTTATTTTTCGATCATGACCTTTTCGTTCCGGCAAATTCTTACGATCTTCCGCCGGGCTGCCTATTCGAAATACAACACGTTGTCCGGTTCCGAACTGGTACCGCCGGTTTCGTTGCTGGTGCCGGCTTTTAACGAGGAGATCACGGTCATCGAAAACGTCAAATGCCTCCTGACCCTGAATTATCCGACTTACGAAGTGATCGTGATTAACGACGGGTCCAAGGACAACACGCTGGGGGTGCTGCGGGACGAATTCGAGTTGATGCTGCTGCCGGATCCGGACATCCGTCACACGATCGACTGCCAACCGATTACGGCGGTGTACCATAACCCGAAGTATCCACATCTGTACGTCATCGACAAGCCCAACGGTGGCAAGGCCGATTCGCTGAATGCCGGCATCAACCTGTCGCATTATCCGCTCATCTCTTCGATCGATGCCGATTCGCTGCTGGAGAAGGATGCGTTGATCCGGATGGCCCGCATGTATATGGAGAACCCGGAGGAGACCGTCGCCATCGGCGGCGACGTGCGAATCGCCAACGGCTGCGTGATCGAGAACGGGGCGGTGAAGGAAGTTTCGCTGCCCCGTAAAATCTGGCCGATGTTCCAGGCTACGGAATATCTGAAGGCGTTCCTCGGAGGGCGGATCGGTTGGAGCTCGATCAATGGGCTGATCATTGTGTCGGGAGCGTTCGGCCTGTTCCGCAAGGATTATGTCATCGCCGTCGGCGGTTATCGCGGAGGGTATCCCGGCGAGGATATGAACATCATCATCAAGCTCCACCGTTATATGCTGGAGAACAAGCTGAAATACCGTATTTCGTTTTGTCCGGAAGCGGTGTGCTGGACGCAGGCGCCGGATACGTACCGGATTCTGTCCAACCAGCGCAAGCGATGGGGCCGTGGTAATCTGAAGAACATGATTGAGAACTACGATATGGCCTTCAATCCGAAATACAAGGTGATGGGGCTCCTGACGATGCCGTACAACATCATTTTTGAAGCATTAAACCCTTATTTCAAAGTCACCGGGCTGCTCGCCCTGATCGGGTACACGTTGCTCGATATGACGCATTGGCGGGTCCTTGCGGTGTTCTGGCTGATCAACTTCCTCAGCGGTTACGTGCTCAGCATCGGGGCGTTACTCCTTGAGGAGCTCGCGTTCAAGCGGTTCAATAAGCTGTCGGACTTGTGCAAGCTGCTGTTGTTTTCGGCGTTCAAGTTTTTCGGTTACGCACAGCTCGGGGGATTGTGGCGGATTCAAGGGCATATCCAGTTTCTGCGCTACAACAATTCCTGGGGGACGATGACCCGCCAAAGCTGGCAGGACAAAGGGGAGGCGGCCGCCAAAACGGCGAAACCGGCCAAATCCGCATAGCCCTCGGGCATCTCTCCTCCCCCCGCTTCGCGGCCGGTGGCCGGAAAGGGGATGATAGGGTAAAGGGAAGGCTTGGATCCACGAAATAACCAAACAAGGATAAACTTACGGAAGAAGAAAGGCGGGAATGAATGATGTCAAACCTGATGGCACTGCAAAACCAAACGGAACGATCCGGCTTATATGCCGACATGGAACAACGCGTGAGGGAAACGGCCAACGAGGTGAACGGGGTGCTGTTCATTTATTCCGCAGGCGGCCCCTCTTACGTGGCTTCCCAAGTGCGGGGAATTCTGGAATCCGAACCGGGACCTCAGTTTGATGTATGGGGCGGAGACGAGCCGGGGAGCGTGGCGGTACTACTGCCGGGCCTGGCGCTGGATGCCGTCCATTATCAAGGCTTGCGGCTGAAGCAGCAGCTACAGGAGCGCATTGCCGATTATCGTCCGCGGATGGCGCTGTCCAGCTTCTCTACACGGGAGGAAATCACGCCGCAACTGCTGAGTCAAATGGAGGAGAAAGCCAAGCAGAATTACTCCGATGATATCCATATTTTTACGAAAGCGGACTTGCTGCTCGTAAAAAGCCGGATCCTGATCGTAGAGGGAGACCCGGCGGTACGCGAATTCCTACAAATCCGGCTGAATATGCAGGGCTATGAGACGATGATAGCCGATAACGGCATCACCGCCTTGGATTTGATCACCGATTGGAAGCCCGATCTGGTACTGACGGAGCTGAACCTGTATGGCATCGACGGTCTGCCTTATATTCATCAAATCCAGCAGGCGAGCGGCGAGGAGATGCCGAGTATCGTCGTCCTGACGGAACAACGCGTAGAGAAGACGATCAGCTTGTGCTTCCAAAACGGGGTGGACGATTACATCACTAAGCCGTTTTCCCCGGTGGAGCTGGATGCCCGAATTCGGCGTTGCATCCAATAATTTGACCCGAATCAATTACAGACAAAAAATGGAGGTAGAAACCTGTGAATAATCATTACCAGAAGCTGATGAATGCGATTGAATCGAAAACCGCCGTATTGGGCGTTGTGGGTCTAGGCTATGTCGGACTGCCGCTAGCGGTCGAAATGGTAAAGCAGGGTTTCCGGGTGGTTGGCATCGATCTTGATGTCGCGAAAATCGATAAAATCCAACGTGGAGATTCGTATATCCACGATATCTCTTCCCAAACATTGGCGGAAGCGATGGGGACGGGACGGTTTCTTCCAACCACGGATTATGCAAATTTGTCCGAAATTGACGCGGTCAGTATCTGCGTGCCGACGCCGCTGAGCGAAAACCAGGACCCCGATACCTCCTACATCGTCACCGTGGTGGATCAGTTGAAACGATACATGAAGAAGGGCATGCTAATCACGCTGGAAAGCACAACCTATCCGGGGACGACCGAAGAGCTGATCCAACAAGAACTGGAGAAGCTGGGGTATACGGCTGGCGAAGATTTCTTCCTCTGCTTTTCACCGGAGCGGGTGGATCCATCGAATTCGAAATTCAACACCTTCAATACCCCGAAGGTCATCGGAGGAACGACGAAGGCCTGCCTGGATTTGGGGACGGCACTGTATTCCCGGTATGTCCAAACGGTCGTGCCGGTTTCTTCGCCTAAAGTAGCGGAAATGTCCAAACTGCTGGAGAATACGTTCCGCAGCGTCAACATTGCCTTTGTCAACGAAATGGCCATGATGTGCGACCGCATGGGCATCGACATTTGGGAAGTGATCGATGCGGCGAAGACCAAGCCGTTTGGGTTTATGCCGTTTTATCCGGGACCTGGCATCGGGGGTCACTGCATTCCGCTGGACCCAATGTACCTAAGCTGGAAAGCGAAGGGTTTCCGTTTCTACAGCCAGTTCATCGAGCTGGCGCAGTCAACCAACGATAACATGCCTTATTACGTCGTCAACAAGACGTCTAAAATCATGAACGAATACGCTAAATCGATCAAGAAATCCCGGATTCTCATACTCGGCATGGCTTACAAGCCCGATATCGCCGACCTGCGCGAATCCCCTGGTTTGTCGGTGTACGAGCTGTTTAAGGATAGCGGAGCCAAAGTGGATTATTATGACCCGTATGCGGCAAGCTTCCGTGAAAAATCGGGCGGCGTCGTGCACAGCGTTGCTTACGAGCTCGACAAATTCAAGGCCTACGACTGCATCGTGTTGGTGACCAATCACAGCAATTTCGATTATGAGGGGATCGCCCGCCTCGGCGTGCCGATCGTCGATACGCGTAATGCGTTCCGTGAGTATCCGCTGCCGCATGTCTACAAGATTGGACACTCCGTTGCGCAGGTCAACGAAGAGTCTCCTGCGCTGATCGTAGGATAAAAAAGGACAGGATCTTGATGTTCAGAAAGCCGATATTCGTTCGCCTTCGGGCCTTTCCGGGAAGCAAGCGGCCAGCCCTGCTTGCACTCGGCGGGATGCTAATGATGGTTTTGCTTGTTTTATTGGCTTTTATCCGGCCATCGGGTTCACAAGCGAAAGCCACCTGGATCTGGGAGACCACGGTCATCGAACAGCATCCCGGCGAGGTGCTGGCCTTTGCACGCAAGCAGGGCGTGGACACCCTCTTTCTGCAGATCGGCGGCGGGGTGGGGAAGGAGAGCTATCGCAGCTTCATCCGAGCCGCTGCTAAAGCCGGCATTCAGGTGCATGCCTTAAGCGGCCACCCGGATTGGGCGCTGCGGGAGCACAGGAACGAGGCCGAGGAGTTTCTGAAGTGGGTGGTCGATTACAACCGGGAAGCGAGGGCCGAAGAGCGGTTTACCGGTGTACAGCTGGACGTCGAGCCCTATTTGCTGGACCGCTGGCAGACGGATCAGGAAGCCGTGGTGGAACAGTGGATGGAAGGCGTCCGCGCCTGGACGGAAGAAGCGAGGTATAATGAGCTCGCGATTGGTGCGGCCGTTCCGTTCTGGCTGGACCAGATCGACCACCCGAGCGGGACCCTGAAGTTGCCGCTTGGCAATTGGATGGTGGACCAGTTCGATTATTTGGCGATCATGGCGTATCGGGATGTCGCAGGCCGCATCTATGAAATCTCGAAGCGCACGCTGAATGAAGCGGATCGGCAAAATAAGCGGGTATGGGTTGGCGTCGAGGTGGGCGAAAGTCGGGAAGGACCTGGCATTTCCTTCCATAAACAGCCGCTTGCCTCGCTGAACCGGGAGATGAAAGGGTTGGAGGAACTGGGAAGAAAGCACAACTCGTTTGCCGGTATTGCCGTTCATAGTTATGAGGCTTGGCACAGTAAACTTAGTGGGCCTTAAACCGAAGGCTGTCCCCTAGATATAGACGGGACAGCCTTTTGCTCGCCCCCCTGAAAGACCGGATCTTCGCATTAGGACGTTCGGGACAGCCTTCCCCATTTTTGCTATAATAAAAATAATTGCGTTTTGAAGAAATGGAGAGATTGTCATGATATTACATAAAGGCGAAATCTTGTTCCGGCAAGGGGACGACGGTTCTTTTCTGTACCATATCAAAAGCGGACTGTTCAAAGTGACACGACTGCATGAGAACGGGAACATGGTCTTGTTTAATATCTTGTACCCGGGGGAAACCGTGCCCCATCACTCCCTGATCACCCCGAAAGAGGTGCACGGGACGGCGATTGCTTTGATGCGCAGTGAGGTAGAGGCGATTCCTTCTCAGGTGTGGTATCGCGAGCTTCAGGAGGATCCGCAGAAACCGCTTGAGGTTGCTCAGCTCCTGCAGGAGAAGGTACGTTTCATGCAAGAGCGGCTTGACCATTTAACGGTCGGCACGCCGGCCGAACGGCTGGAGCTGCTGACGAAATGGCTGGGTCAGCACGCCCATGGCGTACCCTTGACCGATTACTTAACCCAGGAGGAAATCGGCCAACTGATCGGCGTGCGGCGCGAAACGGTCAACCGGCTGTTGCGCGGCCATGGACACGAACGGGCCTAAACCTGAATAGATGACAACAGCGCGGACGAAGGGGAGATTTCCCGTGTCCGCGCTTTTTGTTGGTCTTCAAGGGAATTAGTTGATCGTATCTTCCAGGCTGTCCGCCGGGCCGAAAAATTCAAAGTGAATCCGTCCGTCCGGAATGCCCCATTCCTTCAAGGCGCGTCGAACCGCCTTCATGAACGGTACCGGTCCGCAGAAATAAAAGTCGCTGTTGGCCGTTGTGACCGTCTTCAGCCAAGAAAGATCGATGTAACCAGCTTTGTCGCTGCTATCGCCGGTTTCCGGCGTTTCGTATACGGTGTAAGAGCGCAGGTTATCGTGGGTCTGTGCGAGTTCGTCGATGTGCTCCTTCATGGCATGATGTTTGCCGCTGCGGGCGGCGTGGATATAGACGACATCTCGCTTGGCTCCGCTTTGCAGCACTGTTTCCAGCATGCTGACCATCGGGGTGAGGCCAACGCCGCCGCTCAACAGCACAAGCGGCAGGTTCTGCGTTTGATCCAATGTGAAGTCACCGGCTGGAGCACTGAGTTCAAGCACGTCGCCTTCCCCAATATGGGAGTGCAAGTAGGTGGAAACGACACCCGCCGGGCGATCCTCGGCGGCCTCCTCACGCTTCACCGAAATTCGGTAATAGGGCTGCCCGGGTGCCGCAGACAAGCTGTAATGGCGCAGATGGGTATATTCCTGGCCTTTCGGCTTTACGCGGACGGTAATATATTGTCCCGGCAAGTAGGAGGCGATCTCATTGCCGTCCTCCGGCTTCAGGTAGAACGAGGTGATCACATCGCTCTCGGGGACTTTACGTTCAACGACAAAGCGGCGAAATCCGTGCCAACCGCCCTTTTTCTCCGCTGTCTCACGATACATCTCGGCCTCTACACTGATAAACACGTCAGCAATCACGCCATAGGCTTTGCCCCAGGCATCGAGAATTTCATCGGTTGCTGCGTCACCAAGCACCGTTTTGATTGCCGCAAGCAGATTCTCACCGACGATCGGGTAATGCTCCGGTTGGATCCCCAGCGCCCGGTGTTTTTGGGCAATCCCACGAACGACCGGGAGAATCTCTTCCAGACGATCGATGTGGGCGGCGGCGGCATAAACCGCATTGGCCAGCGCCGTAGGTTGTTTACCTTGACGTTGATTGGCATGGTTAAATACGTTCAGCAGCTCGGGGTGATTTTTAAACATCGTCTGATAGAAGTTTTTCGTAATGGTTTGTCCATGGATCTCAAGAACTGGTACCGTAGATTTGATAATCTCAATTGTTTTGGCGTCAAGCATGGGTGAACCCTCTTTCTAGAAAATTTCGTTCCACCTCAGTATAGGAAGCGTCAGCACGTAAAAAGGTGACTTCTGTCACATTGAAAGTTGCCAAAATGTGAACAGTTACTAAAATGCAATGACAAGTATCACATTATTCGTTAAAAAATAAAAAAGCTTGTAGACTGTCCCGTGCAGTCATGATCAGATATGTGGTATAATATAAATAGAAGAAATTCTAACAGAAAGGATCAGGATACCATGTGTCCCCGAAGGACGAAATCCCAAAGGACGATTTGGAAACGTTGTGATCTCTCTTATACTTAGCTCCTTTCGTGGCTAGTCGGTAATTTGGCGACAAACCTACGAAAGAAGCGTGAAATCATGCGAAGGATGAACTCCTCATGGATCTGCTCCGTAGGGTGTTGCCGGATGGTCAACCAAACTACGATAAGAGGGATTCCAAATGAGGACAAAAGCAAGATGGCAAACGTACGGTACTCGATTATTTACGATGTTGCTAGGATCTAGTTTATTGGCTTTTACGTATTACCACATCAATTTTCAGAACGGATTGTCGGAAGGCGGATTTGTCGGCCTAGCTTTGCTTGGCAAATACCTGTTTAACCTGCCTCCGGCATTGACGATGATCGCGCTGGATTTGCCGATCGTGGTACTCGCCTGGTGGCTGAAAGGCCATAAGTTCGTGATCAATACGGTGGCGGCTTCGCTGACGTTCTCGCTGGTTTACGAGCTGTGCGAGAAATACTCGCCATTGACGATGAACCTGCAGAACAACTTGCCGTTGGCTGCGTTATTGTCAGGGCTCTTGACCGGTTTCGGGGCAGGACTCGTGTTGCGGGCAGGTGGAGCGAGCGGCGGGGATGATATTCTGTCCATGCTGCTAAGCCAGTGGTCCGGCATCAAAATCGGTACGATGTTTATCATCATGGATGCGGTCGTGCTGACGGTCTCCTTGTTATATTTACCATTCAAAGAAACCATGTTTACGATATTGGCGGTGCTGATCGCTGGGAAAATGATTACTTGGACCGTCCATTACGGACAGGGACAACTGGCGCCGATGCGTCTGCCTTACCCAATGAAAGAGAAAACGGCTCGAGCTTAAGG
>NZ_JADCNN020000039.1:0-19786 GCF_014947195.2 Paenibacillus rhizolycopersici
TGTAGTTTAAAGATGCATAATCGGCATAGAATCGATATGAAGTAAATCACAGTGCGGTTTGCCTGTGCATGATATATTACATTTGAATCCAATTGAGATTGATTCTCAATACCAGTCGTTCAACTAGAACTTAAAGCCGTCTTCGGCTTACATACATGACGTTACAAATGATCCATTTGATCAGGATAAGGAGAGAAAATCCCATGACAACCTGTCGATGCTGCCTGCTTGGATTGAAGCCCGGAACCTCTTGTGCCATCACGCAAATCGGAAATATGGACCCTGTCCTGAAACGGCGCCTCGCCGATCTCGGGATTCGAGAGGGGACTCACGTAGTAGTGAAGCGTTACTGCCTCTGGGGCGGTCCGGTCACGTTGGAATGCGCCGGTCAACTACTGGGCATCCGCCAGAAGGAAGCCGCACATATCGAGGTGGCGGTCTCATGAACAATGCTGCTTTGATCGGGAACCCGAATACCGGGAAAACCTCGCTCTTTAACACCTTAACCAGCTCCTACGAATATGTCGGCAACTGGGCTGGCGTGACGGTTGAGAAAAAGGTGGGGCAACTGCGAGGAAAAGCCGGCCAACTGACCGATCTGCCCGGAATCTACACCCTCCGCCCCCTCTCCCGTGACGAAGGCGTTGCGGCGGAATACTTGGCTGTGGAGTCCCCTTCGGTGCTGGTGAACATCGTTGACGCCTCAAATCTGGAACGCAACCTTTATCTGACGCTGCAACTTCTCGAATATGGTAAACCGGTGATCATTGGGCTAAATATGATCGATGTCGCCAAAGCTAGCGGGCTTCAGGTCGATCCGGAGAAGCTGTCAGCCCGGCTCGGAACTCCGGTTCTCCCCCTGATCGCCCGCACAGGGAAAGGCAGCAAAGAGCTATTGCGGGCGATTGAACAACAGCATCCCGGAGAGGCGGACGTCCCGCATTTTGCCATTCATTATGGCGAAGCGATCGAACGGGCCATCCGCGACATCTCCCGGGAGCTTGCCGCCGGCTGGGAGCAGGGGCGACCGGGCTTGCGCTGGATCGCCTTGCAGGTGCTTGAAGATAATCCAGCGGTTATCGCTGTGCTCCCGCCTCAGACCAATCTGAACAAGCTGAAGGCGATCCGGGCTGAAGCGAAGAAGCAGTTGGGCGCAGACGGGTTCGACTCTTCCGTAGAAGAGCACATCCGCACCGTCCGTATCGAGCGCATTCAAGCAATCTGCAGCGAGGCGGTCGACGCCTCCCAGAAGAAACCCCATACGATGACCGAACGCATCGATCGTATCGTCACCCATCCGGTTCTCGGTATCCCGATGTTTATGGCCTTCATGTTTCTTACCTTCCAGCTCACGTTCGACTGGCTCGGCAACCCGCTCTCGGACCTGCTCGACGGTTTCATTACCGGACCGCTGACTGGCGGCGCGGAGAGTCTGCTGACGAATGTAGGGGCTTCAAGCTTCACGCATGCGCTAATCATCGACGGTATCATTGGCGGTGTCGGCGGCGTGTTGGTATTTATCCCGCAGATTTTCATTATGTTCCTGATCATCTCTTTCATCGAGGACTCCGGTTATATGGCCCGGATCACCGTCATGATGGATAAATTGATGGAAATCGTCGGTTTAAACGGCAAAGCGTTAATCCCGTTTATCTTAGGCTTCGGCTGCAACGTCCCGGCCGTCATGGCTTCTCGCAGCATCGAGCAGCCAAAGGAGCGGATGTTGACCATGCTGCTGATTCCGCTGATGTCCTGCTCTGCGCGGCTGCCGGTTTACGCTTTGTTTGCCGGCATCTTTTTCGCCGAGTCGCAAGGACTGATCGTCTTTTCCTTGTATATGCTTGGCATCGTGCTGGCGCTTGTGCTGGCCAAAGTCTTCTCGCTGTTCCTGTTTAAAAACGAACGTTCCTTTTTTATGGTAGAACTCCCGCCTTACCGTATGCCGCAAAGCGTAACCCTGTTCCGCAGTACCTGGGAGAAAGGCAAAGGCTTCCTGCGCAAAGCCGGTACCTTCATTCTTGGCGGTTCGGTGCTGATATGGCTGCTTACGTACCTCGGTCCGGGCGGTGTGGCGGATAATATGGACGACAGCTTCCTGGCTGCGATCGGCGGTTTGTTCTCGTCTGTCTTGCAGCCGTTAGGCTTCGGCACCTGGCAATCCGGAGCCGCTTTAATTACCGGTTTTATGGCCAAAGAGGTCGTGGTGTCGACCATGAACATCATCTACCATGCGCCGGATATGACCGGCCTGCAAGGCCAAATTGCCGCATCCTTCACAGGGCTTCAGGCCTACAGCTTTATGGCCTTCGTTCTGCTCTACACCCCGTGCCTTGCGACGGTGGGCGTCCTTCGCAAAGAAACGGCTTCTTGGAAATGGACGTTCTTTTCAATCGCCTATTCGTTGACGCTTGCCTATCTCGTATCCCTTCTCATTTATCAAGTCGGATTGCGACTAGGTTTTGGTCTTGCTTAAGGAATGGATCTGAAAACGAAAGGAGCAACCCATCATGATCGATATTGTGATCGTCGCCGCCATTTTCGGCTACGCTGCCTTTGCGTTATACCGCGGCTTCAAGAAAAGCAAAAAAGGCGCCTGCGCCTCCTGCTCACTGCAGAAATCCTGTTCTGCGGCTTGCGAAAGTCACGCGGCGTCCTCTTCGGTTTCTCCGGCCAAAGGCCCTCAAAATGAATAAAACTACAAGGCCAGCGGGAGCGAGATGACAAAGATCGTTCCCGCTCCTTTTAAGCTATCCACGGATATATTTCCTCGATGATTCCGGATGATTCGGTAACTCACCGATAATCCCAATCCGGTTCCCTTCTCCTTCGTCGTAAAAAATGGATCAAACAATCGGCTTAGCATTCCCTTGTCCATCCCGCCGCCGTTATCCTGCACCGAGATATTCACCGATTTGCCTTCCATCTCCGCACGGACATCGATCACCCCTTGGTGGTCACCGCCTACCTCGGCGATCGCGTCCATGGCATTCTTGATAATGTTCAGCAGCACCTGCTTAATTTGCTTGACGTCGATGGAAACAAGCAACTCCTCCATCGGCTCGTGAAGGATCATTTGGCACCCCTTCATCAGCGCCTCGCTTTCCGTGAGGAGAACGACCTCTTTCAGCAGAGAAGAAACGCTGACCGTCGATTTCTGCGGGGCGGATGGCTTCGATGAATTGAGAAATTCGTGAATAATGTCGTTGGCCCGGTCGATTTCCGTCAAAATAATCCGAGCGTACTCATCTTTGCCCAACTGGAGCAAATGAGGCCGAAGCAGCTGAATGAACCCGCGGATGGCGGTAAGCGGATTCCGAATTTCATGGGCAATCGCCGCCGAGATCTTCCCGAGCATCGCCAGCTTATCGTTCTGATAGGCCGTTTGTTCGATCCGCTTGAAATCGGAAACGTCCTTGACGCTCAGCAGAAAGTCTCCATCCATTTGATCCCCGTACGTGACCGTGATGAGCCAATGCCGGCCGTATTCGTCGATTAACTCATGGTACTTTTTTCGGTGAAAAATCGTCTCCCGGTAAATACGCAAAATCTTGCGCTTCTTAAATTGGTTGAGATGTGGATGCCGCAGCATCTGAAGCAAGTTACAGCCGATCAGGGATTGGCGTGGCATTTCGAGCAGCTTGGCCATCTGTACATTGATAAAGGTCAGAACCCCATCGCTGTCAAACAGCATAATTCCGCTGTCCAGGTGTTGGAGTACGTTCTCATACTTGTTTTTAACGAGTTGGGTCGATTGGTATGCTTTGACGGACTGGAGCAATGTCTCTTGAAATTCACTCAACAAGTGTGGTTCCCCCTTTACTCAAATGATCATACGATCACTACCTAGAAGAACTTACCCTGACTCGGCGCGTTTCACTCAACTTTCGATGCGATCTATGGCTTATTCGTACAAAGACGATGGATGCATGTCCACAAAACAGATCAGATAAGTCAAAAGCCACCTGTTTCAATCATAGTCAAGTTTTCCAAATACCGTCAATCAGAGATACTGTCGAAAAAAGTTGGATGAACGCAAAACGACTACCATAGTCCTAAAAAAGTAAAAATAGCCTCCCTTCCGGAAGACTATTTCTGTTCATTCAACTATTGTTGTGTTGAAGCCGAGCTCTACGTCGGCTCATGACCGCCAGCCTTTTTTTGAGCTCCTCCGTCCATTTCTCATCGCCGATTTGTTTGGCTACGGACAGAAGGTCCAAGGAAATATCGATTTGGCTTTGCACGATCACCAGGGGATCTTCATCCTCCCGATTGACGCAGTTCCCAAAAATGGACTCATCGTCTTCCATCACAAAATCCTGAAAATCAATTTCCGAAACTCCGTCGCCATGCGCGTATTCCGCCAGAATTTCGTATTCATTCTCCACTTTATAATGAACCTCAACCCGATGGCACACCGGGCAAAACAACAGGGGTACATTATGTACCTGCGTACGATAATGCTTTAAAGTCCCCTTTGTTCCCAGCATGCTGGCTCCGCAGCAAAAACTCATTCCCCTTCACCCTTTCTCGCGTTCGGTTCATTAACGCCTCCCTGCCCTCCCAGGCCGGGATTTCAACTAATTTATTCGTGAGGCTTGCTTCAAATTCCTGCGTACAGAATGTAAATCCTGGGATTCCAGCCACTCCCCTACAGGCGTTGCTACTGGGCAAAAAACCCCCGATTTGAGCAAAGCTCAAACAGGGGGTCCATCTTCTTATCTTTATCACATGGTAACATCGGCCATCTTCAAAGTCAATTTTCTTGCTCGCTGTGCATTACTTCTTGATTGCGGCAACGATCAAATCGCCCATTTCCTTCGTACCGACCGCTTGGCTCTTGTCGACGGCGATATCGCCGGTGCGGTGACCGGCATTCAGTACGTCGGCAACAGCGGCTTCGATCGCGTCAGCGGCATCCGCATAACCGAAGGTCATACGGAACATCAACGCTACGGACAAGATTGTCGCGATCGGGTTAGCCAGATTCTGACCGGCGATGTCCGGCGCGGAACCGTGAACGGGCTCGTATAACCCGAAGCTGCCTTCACCCAGGGAAGCCGAGGACAGCATTCCGATCGAGCCGGTAAGCATAGCCGCTTCGTCGCTCAGAATGTCGCCAAACATGTTCTCCGTCACGATGACGTCGAAGCTGGCCGGACGGCGGAGCAGCTGCATCGCGCAGTTATCGACAAGGACGTGCTCCAGTTCTACATCCGGATATTCCGGTGCGACCCGGTTCACAACTTCACGCCACAACCGTGAGGTCTCCAACACGTTGGCTTTATCGACCGAAGCTAGCTTCTTGCGGCGCTTCTGAGCGATCACAAACGCTTGGCGAACGATACGTTCGACTTCGCTGACGTTGTACGCGCACGTATCAACGGCTTCCTGACCTTGCTCCGTATCGCGGCGGTACTTCTCGCCGAAATAAATGCCGCCGGTCAGCTCGCGCACGACGATGAGATCCGTGCCTTCAAGCACTTCCGGTTTAAGCGTTGAAGCATCCTTGAGACAGTCGAACACGACCGCCGGACGCAGGTTCGAGAACAGGCCTAGCGCTTTACGGATGCCCAGCAATCCGGTCTCCGGGCGTAGTTCCTTCGGATTGTTGTCCCATTTCGGACCGCCTACGGCCCCGAGCAATACGGCGTCGGCCTTTTGGCACACCTCCAGCGTTTCTTGCGGAAGTGGTGTCCCCTTCTCGTCGATAGCGATTCCGCCGAACAATGCATGTTCCGTTTCAAACTTGTACCCGAACAGCTCCTCCGTCCGTTTCAACACTTTCTCCGCTTCGGCTACCACTTCCGGTCCGATGCCGTCGCCCGCGATCACCGCGATTTTTTTGACTTCTGCCATTGCTTCCAGCTCCCTTTCGTGAACATCCTCTTCTTCTGTTGTAACACACCGGGTTAGGATAAACAAAGATATAGAATCTATTAAGGTCATAGGTATTAACTATAAGCAGGCAAAAAAACAGCGGAGCTGAATGAATCAGCTCCGCCGCAGCCGTCTCCCGGTTCGGTTATGCCCGAATCGCAGAGTTCGAGTTTCTCTTCTCAATCAACCGGTTGAGGGCATCGACATAAGCGCGAGCACTCGCTTCCAAGATGTCGGTACTGACGCCGCGGCCCTGCACGGATACGCCGTTTTGAGTCAACACGACGTGGACTTCCCCTTGGGCGTCCTTACCATGGCTCACCGATTTGATCGAGTAATCGGCCAGTTTGACCTCTTCGCCGGAAGCCAGGTCAATCGCGTTATAAATCGCGTCAACCGAACCGTTGCCTTCGGCTTCCTTCTCGATAATATCGCCAGCAAGCGTGACCAGACGGATCTTTGCCGCTGGGGTCGCCTCGTTGCCGTAAGAGACGAAAATCGTCTCGAGACGGAACTCCTCCGGCGTGTCGATCAGCTTCAGCTCGACGATCGCCAGCAGGTCCTCATCGGTGACTTCCTTCTTCTTGTCGGCCAGCGCTTTGAACTTGGCAAAAGCTTCGTTCAAACGCTCGTCATCCAGCGTATATCCCATATCCAACAGCTTCTCGCGGAAGGCATGACGACCGGAATGCTTACCCAGCACGAGCTTGCTCTCCTTGAGCCCGATCGTTTCCGGCGACATGATTTCGTAAGTCGTTTTCTCCTTCAGCATGCCGTCTTGGTGGATACCTGATTCATGAGCAAAAGCATTCGCGCCAACGATCGCCTTGTTCCCCGGCACCACCATCCCGGTCAAGCGGCTGACCAGCCGGCTCGTACGGGCGATTTCCGTCAGCTCGAGCGACGTTTTTGCACCAAAGAAGTCGAAGCGCGTTTCCAGCGCCAACGCCACTTCCTCCAGCGCGGTGTTGCCGGCCCGTTCTCCGATTCCGTTGATCGTCCCTTCGATTTGGTCGGCGCCACCTAAGATCGCAGCCAGCGAGTTCGCAGTCGCCAGACCCAAATCATCGTGGCAATGGGCGCTAAGCTGGATCTTCTCGATGCCGGGCACCTTCTCCTTCAGCGTACGGAAGATGTTGCCATACTCCTCGGGATATAAATATCCGACCGTGTCCGGAATATTCACTACCGATGCGCCTTCACGAATCGCCATTGCCGTCATTTCGCACAGGAAATCCAATTCGGTTCGACCCGCATCCTCGCAGGAGAATTCGATCTTCGAAAAATACTTGCGGGCATACCGCAACGCGGCCTGCGCCGTTTCCAGCACCTGATCTTTGTCCATCTTCAATTTATATTTCCGGTGAATCGGACTTGTAGCCAGGAACAAATGAATGCAAGGATCCTCGGCCCCTTGCAGCGCTTCACGGACCGCATCGATATCCTGCGTACGCGAGCGCGACAAGCCGATCACCGTCGACTTCTTCACCGCACGCGCTACGGCATTTACCGCGGCCAAATCCCCGGGCGAAGCTGCGGGAAAACCCGCTTCGATTCGGTCGACCCCAAGCTTCTCCAGCTGATAGGCGATCTCCAGCTTTTCGCGAGTATTCAGGTTGACTCCAGGGGATTGCTCACCATCCCGAAGCGTCGTATCGAAAATGTAGATTTTGCGCATTCCAAGCACCTCCTCCGAAAAGCTCCAATGCGGCTCACACAAAGGGGCGGCCGCATTGGGTATTCAGGTTCATTCTTATCTTACGTTGGGTATTATCAACGATATGCCGTTATTTCTTGATCCAGTGCATCAAGCCGCGAAGCTCTCTGCCGACCACTTCGATCGGATGGTTTGCTTCATTGCGGCGAGTTGCCGTGAGGAACGCACGGTTCGATTGGTTCTCCAAGATGAAGTCGCGAGCGAATTTCCCTTGTTGGATATCGGAAAGCACAGCTTTCATCGCTTTCTTGGTTTCTTCTGTCACAACGCGAGGCCCTGTTACATAGTCTCCATACTCCGCTGTATTGGAAATGGAGTCACGCATCGTTGCCATGCCGCCTTCATAGATCAAGTCAACGATCAGCTTCATTTCGTGCAAGCACTCGAAGTATGCCATTTCAGGAGCATAACCCGCTTCAACCAGCGTTTCGAAGCCGGCTTTGATCAGGGCGGTTACGCCGCCGCACAATACAGCTTGTTCACCGAACAAATCAGTTTCGGTTTCTTCACGGAACGAGGTTTCGATAACCCCTGCACGTGTACAGCCAATCCCTTTTGCGTAAGCGAGGCCGATTTCTTTCGCTTTGCCGGTAGCATCTTGATGGATAGCAATCAGACCAGGAACGCCAAAGCCTTCCACATACGTACGGCGAACCATGTGACCCGGCGACTTCGGAGCAACGAGCAATACGTCGTTGTCCGGGGAAGGAACGATTTGACCAAAATGCACGTTAAAGCCATGGGCGAACAACAATGCAGCGCCTTTTTTCAGGTTAGGCGCGATTTCGCTGTTGTAAACCGCAGCTTGAGTCTCGTCCGGCATCAGGATTTGCACGACATCTGCACGTTTGGTCGCTTCCGCAACGGACAATACTTCGAAGCCGTCTTCCTTCGCTTTGTTGAAGGATTTGCCTTCCCGCAGGCCGACAACGACATTCAGTCCGCTTTCGCGCAGGTTTTGCGCATGGGCATGTCCTTGGCTGCCGTAACCGATGATCGCGATCGTTTTTCCTTTCAATACGCTGAGTTCTGCATCTTGTTCATAGTACAAAGTAACTGCCATTTCTTATGCCCTCCTAAGATTTGCGGGACAGTCAAGCTGTGCCCTTAATTAAAATAAGTATGGTTTCCTCCGCCTGTGACGAGCGGGTGTTTCAATGGACCGACGCCTTGAAGTGATAAAGTGGCATCTTGACAAATCGATCCCCTCAAACACCCGCCCGTTGTCTGGCGAAGGGGTGAAGCCGCGGGTAGCGGCAAATTACGTAACAGTTTGAGCGCTTAAGCGTTCCCGCGAATCATGGCGGTAACGCCGGTACGCGAGAGCTCCCGGATGCCGTAAGGACGAAGCAGCTCGATCATGGCATCGATTTTCTCGGTATCGCCGACGACTTGGATCATCATGCTGTTCGTCCCGATGTCGACGACCGCGGCGCGGAACGTTTCAACGACGCCCATGATTTCCGGGCGCTCCGCCGGCTCGGACTTGACCTTGATCAGCGCAAGCTCGCGAGCGACCATCGGTCTGGAGCTAAGATTGACGACTTTGATGACATCGATCAGTTTATACAGCTGTTTTTCGATTTGCTCGAGCGTTTTGTCATCGCCTTGGGTGACGATGATCATCCGGGACAAGCCTTCTTCCTCGGATTGGCCCACCGTAATGCTTTCGATATTGTAGCCGCGTCGGCCAAACAGGCCGGCAACGCGCTGGAGAACCCCTGGCTGGTCGTTAACTAATACGGAAATCGCATGGTTTTTCATCATCATTCACTGTCCCCCATCAGCATTTGATCAATGGTGGAACCTTGGGTAACCATCGGATATACGTTTTCCTCTTTGCTGACCACGAATTCCACCAGAACCGGTCCCGGTGTGTCGAGCGCTTCCTGCCATGCACGTCTGGCTTCTTCCTTGTTCGTTGCCCGTAGACCCTTCACGCCATAGGCTTCGGCCAACTTGACGAAATCCGGACTGCCTTCAAGATTGATATGGCTGTAACGGTTGTCATAGATCAATTCCTGCCATTGACGGACCATACCGAGCACTTGGTTGTTGATCACGACGACTTTGACCGGGATCTTGTTGATGGCACAGATCGCCAGCTCCTGGGCACACATCTGCATGCCGCCGTCCCCATTAATCGAGATGACTAACCGATCGGGATGCCCCATCTGCGCGCCGATCGCCGAAGGGAATCCGAAGCCCATCGTACCGAGGCCGCCCGAGGTAATCCAGGATCGAGGCTGGTTAAATTTGTAATACTGCGCCGCCCACATTTGATGCTGGCCAACGTCGGTCGTGACGATCGCCTCTCCGCCTGTCGTGTCGTTGAGCAACTCGATCACCCACTGCGGTTTCAGAACGGTATCCGAATCGATGTATCTTAGCGGCTTCTCGATTTTGGAACGTTGGATCTGCGCTCTCCAAGCATCCGCTTTGTCCGCCCGCGAAACGATCGGGTTCAGCATCTCCAGCACGGTTTTCACATCGCCTACGATCGGAATGTCTGCATGAACGTTCTTGCCGATTTCCGCCGGGTCGATGTCGATGTGTACGATTTTGGCCTTCGGCGCAAACCCGTCCAGTTTGCCGGTTACCCGGTCGTCGAACCGTGCCCCGATGTTGATCAGCAAATCGGATTGCTGAATCGATTGGTTCGCCGTATAGGTGCCGTGCATACCGGGCATTCCCATCCACAGCTCGTGGCGGCTTGGGAAAGCACCCAAGCCGAGCAGCGTTGTCGTAATCGGAATTTGCGTCTTGTTCACAAATTCGAACAGCTGCTCATGTCCGCCGGAGTAAACCACGCCGCCGCCGGCGATAATGACCGGACGTTCGGCTTCCTGAATGGCCGCTGCCAATTTGTCCAGCTGCAGTCGATTCGGCACCACCGTCGGATTGTAGCCGCGTAGGTTGATGGTCTGGGAAGGCTCGAACAAAGCCTTGTTCGCGGACACGTCCTTCGGAATGTCGATCAGGACCGGACCTTTCCGTCCGGTGTTCGCAATGTGGAACGCTTCGTGGATAACACGAGGCAGATCCTCAACGTTCCGAACAAGATAACTGTGTTTTGTGATCGGCATCGTGATGCCGGTAATATCTGCCTCTTGGAACGCATCGGTTCCGATCAGGCTGGAAACGACGTTCCCCGTTATGATAACGAGCGGAACGGAATCCATAAACGCCGTGGCGATCCCCGTCACCGTGTTGGTCGCTCCCGGTCCGGAGGTGGCGATACATACGCCGACTTTGCCAGTGGCTCGGGCGTACCCGTCCGCCGCGTGGATGGCGCCCTGCTCATGTCGGGTCAGCAGGTGGTGGAAATCGGTAAATCCGTACAACGCGTCATAAATGTACAACACCGCTCCGCCCGGATAACCAAAGACGCACTCGACACCTTCCAAAAGCAAGCTGCGAAGCAGGATATCCGAACCTGTAATGACTTCCGGTTTCATCCATTTTTCTCGTAATTGTTCTGTGGACCGCGTTTCTGGAATTTGCGCGCTCATCAGTCATCCTCCTTCCAAATGATGTTCAAAAAGTCATCTTTCGGTCACGATGCTAAATCTAGCTGTGATTCGACGTCGAATCTTGAACTCACCTGGGCCTTCCGTTGCTCACGTACCCAATACGTACGCTCCGCTACTCAGTCCCTAGCTTCATCCAACCTTCTCGGTGCTCGAAACCTAACTTTTTGAACTTGATCTAACTTTTTTTCAACCCCATTAACCTACCTAAACTAAAAAAACCTTCCGCCCGCCGAAACAGTTTCCTGCTCCGAGGGACGAAAGGTTTGATCCTCCGTGGTACCACCCATTTTCACTTAGCACCTCGCAGTGCCAAGCCTTGACGAGTAAAAGCGTGACCCGCCTTACTCGTGGTCCGTAACGAGGACCAAACGATTTCCCCTAATAAGCTTTAAACGCAAGCGCCACCGCGGATGGCTTGCAGCTTTTCAGGGAAACAGCTCCGAGGTGAGCTCGCAGTTAAGGGATTTTGGTGGTGGTCTCAGCAAATCCACCCACTCTCTGAGCAAAGAGCCCTTAAAGCTTCGTCCTCTTCATCGCCGATGCAAGATATGTCTTAAAATGTTTAGAAACATTATATGATTAGTTTACACCACGAGTCAATACCCTAAAGAATTAAAGTTTCTGACAGGAACCCTTCCCCTCCTCCTTCTCATATGATAAAAGATAGCGCCTAAAATTATGCACGGTTAGGAGGAGATTCGCGCATGATTCGATACAGAAGGCCGAAACAGGACGATCCCATCATCCACGATTTGATCCGCGGAGAGCTTGTCCCCTTCTCCCATCTGCCTCCACAGGACATCGAGGCCGTCTTCAAGGATATCCCGCTGCGTCTGTCGCGCGGCGTCTCGTTGGTGGCTTCCCCTACCTACGAAGCGGATCCGGTAGCTTTTATTCATTTTCTCATTCACGGCGATTTGTTATATATTGACATGATGGCGGTGGCGTCGGCTCATCAGCGGCAACGCCACGGTAAAACACTGATGGCGCATGCAGAAAATTTTGCCGTCTCCCGCGGTTGTCTGCGCGCAAAAGTAATGGTGGACCGGGACAACACCCGAGCCCACCTATTTTACCGTAAATTGGGGTACCGAACCCAGCGTTACGTCCCGCTATCCCAATGTTATGAGCTGAAAAAAAGGCTGCCCAGCCGCAATTAGCCGTTTTACCAGAAATAGGGGTAAGGGTAGCCTCCGCCATAGGGGACGCCGCCACCATAGGGCACGCCACCGTACGGAACCCCGCCAAAGGCGTACGGAGCGGTGCCGATCGCCAGCAGATCGAACAAAACAAGCGGGATGATCGCTTTGGTTCTGACTTTTTTACCGGGGGCCTGGCGAACAATCAAACGATTGCCGCTGATTTTCACCAGTTTGCCCGTAACAACCGTACCGTCTTTTTTATAAGCCGCGATCGACTTGCCCAACCATTTCTCGGCTTCTTTTCTCGTAACCGTTCTGCCCATCCTAATTCCTCCTGTCAGGTTAGATCGTATAGCCGCGAAAAACCGCTCTGGCCGAACCGTTTGAATCGGCTATTTTGTGTACACCCCTAACCTATTCACTCGTCCCTATCCTTGCTTACACCATCGCCTTGTCTTCCAACAATCGGGCTTCTCCCCCTAAATAAAACAAAAAAAAGGATGCTGCCCATGCAGCATCCTTTTGCTTCATTCTAACGTTTCCCCGGATCGTAAGGCGTACCTAACGCCGCCGGCGCTGAGGAACGTCCCACCGCTCCAACGAGGACGATAATCGTCAGTACGTAAGGGATCATGAAGATAAATTCCTGAGGAATACTTCTCGACCATTCAAACAACTGTACGTAGTTGCGAATCGCCTGCGAGAAACCAAAGAACATCGCCGCGCCGAAAGCGCCCAGCGGATTCCATTTGCCGAAGATCATCGCCGCGATGGCAATAAAGCCCTGGCCGGAAATCGTATTATGGGCAAACGTACTAGTTGTCGTCAGTGTGATCGTTGCGCCGCCGATGCCCCCGAGAATACCGCTGAGAAGCACCCCGATGTAGCGCATTTTCGTCACGTTCACGCCCAGCGTGTCCGCCGCGCTTGGATGCTCACCGACGGAACGCAGACGTAATCCGAACGGGGTCTTAAACAGAACAAAATAAATGACAACGACGAGGATCAATGCCAAATACGTCGTTGGATACGAGTTAAAGAAGCCCTCCCCGATAATCGGGATGTCGCGCAGAACCGGGATCGGGACTTTATGGAATACCGTAACGAGCGGCGTTTCGGCTGCCCCTTCAAACAGCAATTTGACGATGTATACGGTCAAACCCGCTGCCAAGAAGTTGATGACGATCCCGCTGATCGTCTGATCCGCCTTAAACGTGATCGTAGCAACGGCATGGATCAAAGCGCCAAGTGCCCCCATAACCATGGCTGCAATCACCCCGACCCACGGCGAGAAGGCGCCCATGCCCGCTTCCTGGGCATAATAAGTCCCTACGCCGGCGGCGAACGCGCCGAATATCATTAACCCTTCCAGGCCGATGTTAACGACGCCGGAACGCTCGGAGAAAATGCCGCCAAGCGCCGTAAAGATCAACGCCGTTGAGAACACGAGTGTGGAGTTCAGCAATTGACCAAGTAGTGTAAGTACGTCCATCTTACGACACCTTCTCTTTCTTGCGCTTCAGGTAAAACGGCTTCAGTACGATTCTTACGATGCCCTGAGCGGCAATGAAGAATATGATCGAGCCAATCACGATCTTGATCAACTCCGGAGGTACCCCGGCACTAAAGCTCATCCCGGCCGAGCCATAGGTCAGCACGCCGTACAGGATCGATCCAAGCACCACACCAAACGGATGGTTCATGCCGAGCAGCGCAACCGCGATGCCGTCAAATCCGTATCCCGGTGAGGCGGCGAAGACCGATTGATAATGGAACACGCCCAACACCTCGAAGGTGCCGGCCAAGCCGGCAAACACGCCGCTGATGAACATTGCTTTCACGATGTTGCGGCTGACGTTCATCCCGGCATATTCCGCCGCATTCGGGTTCAAACCGACGGAACGCATTTCGTAACCTTGCTTCGTTTTCCAAAGGTAAACAAAGAAGAATACCGCCGTCAGAAGGGCGATGATCGTTCCCCAGTGGATCCGGGCATTATTGAATACGTCGTTCAGGAAGGTCATCGAGGCCGATGCGGCGATGTCCTCGGAACGGTTTTGGCCCTTCAACAGGTAGAAATTGCGGATGACGTAATTCGATAAATACAACGCCGTCCAGTTCAGCATGATCGTTGTAATAACTTCATTGATGCCCCGTTTGGCTTTCAGGTAACCAGCAATGCCAGCCCAGAGTCCGCCGCCGATCCCCCCCGCAATCACTGCCAGAGGAACCAGGAGGCCGGATGGTAGCCCCGAGAACGACAACGATACCGCCGTTGCCGCCGTCATCCCGATCAAGACCTGGCCGTCTGCACCGATGTTAAACATCCCGGAGCGGAATGCAAACGCAACTGCCAAACCGGTAAACATGAGCGGTGTAATTTGCCGGATCGTTTCACCGAAGTCATAGGGATTGCCTACAACCCGCTGCAAAAGTGCGCTATAGGCGACGATCGGATTGTATCCCCCGATCAGCATAACCACTGCGCCAACCAACAAACCAAGCACGATGGCAACCAGCGGAAGAATGACGCTGTCTAATGTAAATATTTTTCGCAATTTATCCAACGCTTTGACCTCCCCGTTCCAGGCTTCCCGCCATCATTAGGCCAAGCTCTTGATCGTTGGTTTCCTGTGGTAGCACTTCACCGACGATCCGTCCTTCATAAATGACGGCGATCCGATCGGACACGTTCATAATTTCATCCAGCTCGAAGGAGATCAGCAATACCGCTTTGCCTTGGTCTCGCTGCGCAATCAGTTGCTTATGAACGAATTCGATAGCCCCAACGTCTAGTCCCCGCGTTGGCTGGGCAGCGATTAACAGATCCGGGTTCTTATCTATTTCCCGCGCAATAATCGCCTTCTGTTGATTCCCCCCGGACAGCGAACGCGCCTTCGTTTCCACGCTTGGCGTACGCACGTCAAACGCCTCGACTAACTGCTTGGCATGCTCGTCGATCGCCCGCTGGTTCAACAGGCCGCCCTTGCTGTACGACGCTTGGTAATACGTCTCCAGCACCATATTCTCGCTGACGGAGAAATCGAGCACCAAACCATGCTTGTGCCGGTCCTCAGGGATGTGCGACAAACCGCTCTCGATGATCTTTCGCGCCGGCAAATTCGTAATTTCCTTACCCGATAGCTGGATCGACCCGGATTCGATTTTGCGCAACCCCGTGATCGCTTCGATCAATTCGCTTTGCCCGTTACCGTCAACCCCGGCGATACCAACGATTTCTCCGGCACGCACCTCTAGATTGAGTCCGTTCAGCACATGGAGGCCATGCTTGTCCTTGGCTTTCAAATCGCTTAGCTTCAAGACAGGTTGTCCGATTTGAGGTTCTTGTTTATCCACTTTGAAGGAGACGCCACGGCCAACCATTTTCTCAGCCAGCTCTTGCGGGTTCGTCTGATTCGTCTCTACGGTATCGATCACTTTGCCGCGGCGAATAATCGTAACTCGATCCGAAATCTCCATGATTTCCTTCAGCTTGTGGGTAATCAAAATGATGGATTTGCCTTCCGCCACCAACCGTCTCATGATGGCCATCAGTTCCTCGATTTCTTGAGGCGTGAGCACGGCGGTCGGCTCGTCAAATATAAGGATATCCGCGCCGCGGAACAGAATTTTCATAATCTCGACCCGCTGCTGCATCCCGACGGAAATATCGTGGATTTTCGAGTTGGGGTCCACTTGAAGACCATACTGCTCCGACAATTTCGCCACCTGGGCGGACGCCGATTTATAGTCGATATTAAGTCCCTTTTTCGGTTCCATGCCAAGAATGATATTCTCGGTAACCGTAAAAGGCTGTACTAGCTTGAAATGCTGGTGAACCATACCGATGCCTAGCTTGATTGCCTTGTTCGGATTGTCGATTGTCACCGGTTGGCCGTCCATCTCAATCGAGCCTTCATCCGGCTGATAGAGGCCAAACAAAATGTTCATCAACGTTGATTTGCCCGCACCGTTCTCGCCGAGCAGGGCATGAATTTCGCCCTTTCGTAAGGTTAGGCTGATGGAGTCGTTGGCGACTACACCGGGAAAACGTTTTGTGATTTGCTTCAACTCGACTACGGGAGCTTCAGCGCTCATGAAACCACCCTCACCATTATGGGATTAACGCAAGCAACAAGGCCAGTTGATCCACTGGCCTTGCCTGCTTGAATGACTCTATTATATTCTACTGTCCATACGGACGTAAACGTCTCCGCTTGCTTTCTTACTCGGCAGGTACCGTAACTTCGCCGTTAACGATTTTTTGCTTGAATTCTTCCACTTTGTCCAAGATTTCTTGGCTCACGTTTGGATTCTTTTCAGGCAAGCCTACGCCGTCTTCTTTCAGCGTCAGGTTTGTTACTTGACCGCCTTTGAACGTACCGTCGATTACTTGTTGAGTTACGTTCTTAACGGCAACGTCAACGCGTTTCATCATCGAAGTCAATGTCACTTCATCGCCGAATTCGAGCGATTGGTCTTTGTCGACGCCGATAACCCACAATTTGTTAGCGCCGCCGGCTTGGTTGCGCGCAGTTGCTTCGTTAAATACGCCGTTCCCCGTTTGACCTGCAGCTGGGAAAATGATGTCGGCGCCATCGTTGAACAATTGGCTTGCCAAAGACTTACCAACGTCTGGTTTGTCATAAGCACCAGCATAGGTAACCGTAACTTTTGCGTCCGGGTTAACCGCAGCTACGCCTGCTTGGAAACCAACTTCAAAGCGTTTAATAACCGGGCTTTCCATCCCACCGATGAAGCCGATTTTATTTGTTTTTGTCGTCAGACCGGCTACCACGCCGACCAGGAAGGAACCTTCATTTTCGGCAAAAGTAACGGACTCTACGTTTGGAGCGTCAACAACGTTGTCGATGATCGCCATTTTCACATTCGGATTCGCGTCAGCAACTTGTTTCGTTGCATCGCCCAAGTCGAAACCGATCGACCAAGTCAAGTCGTAACCGCCTTGCACAAATTGAGTCAGGTTAGGAACGTAGTCGGAGCTTTGGGAACTTTGCAGATATTTGTTCTGGATCCCTTGTTCCTTGTTCATGGCTACGAGTGCTTCCCATGCGGATTGGTTGAAGGATTTGTCGTTTACGCCGCCTACGTCGGTTACGAGACCGATCTTAAACTTCGATGCATCGGTAGCCGTGTTTCCGCCGTTACCCGCTTGCGTGTTGTCGGTCGTGTTGCCGGCATTTCCGGTATTGGCGTTTCCACCGTTGTTCGCTGCATTGTTGTTGCCGCATCCCGCCAAAACGAGAGTAAATGCGAGCACCATGAGTAAAGATAGCTTGAAGGCTTTGTTCATTGCGGTTAATCCCCCTTAATATTTTGTGAGCCTTGTCTAAGTTGACCACACAGACCGATTATACCTGTAAAATATGCTAAAATCCATACTTTTAATAACCTTGGGTTAAATAATTTTCGTCTTTATTTTGAATAAAACGCTTACTTTCGACAAATTTATCATTCAATGTTCGCTTCATGTAAAGTAATACCGTAAACACTACTATTTACGAACATTTATGCGCGATCCCAACGATAATATCGGCATTTCCCCAAGATCACATGGATATCCGGATATGTCGTGCGGTTTAGATATAGCATTCCTAATTTCCCACATTTCCATGCCTCATTAGCCGAACTTCTGGAAATGTCCAACAGCCCCGTTTGATTCATCCCCACGAATTTCCAGTGAAAATCGATTTTGAAAGCACCTCTGGCCGAATCCGCTGACTTCGCTTATGTATCCGGGTTACCCCGGCACCCCCAAAAAAAGCGCCGTCCCGGAATCAACCGGAAACAGCGCCTTAATCATTTGAACTTAAGCGTTGATTTTTTCTTTAGCTACGGCAGCCAAAGAATTGAAAGCATTCAGATCGTTAACCGCGAGGTCAGCCAGCATTTTGCGGTTGATGTTCACTTCAGCAAGCTTCAGACCATGCATCATTTTGCTGTAGGACAAACCGTTCATACGAGCTGCTGCATTGATCCGGACGATCCACAGTCTGCGGAAGTCGCGTTTTTTCGTGCGACGATCCCGGTATGCGTACAGCAAGGATTTCATTACTTGCTCGTTAGCAGTTTTGAAAATACGGTGTTTCGAACCAAAATAACCTTTAGCCAGCTTCAATACTTTTTTATGACGACGACGAACGACGAATCCGCCTTTAACTCTTGCCATTTAAAAAACCTCCCAAAAAGTTGTGTTAATTGTTTCTCGGTAATTACTTCAAGTTTGCCAGTTGTTGCTTCATGCGGCTCACGTCACCTGCGTAAGCAACAGGGCTGTTGGCCAAAACACGTTTTGCACGTTTCGACTTATGGGACAGCAAGTGATTGCGGTTCGCTTTGTAGCGTCTTACTTTACCGGATCCGGTAATTTTGAAGCGGCCTTTCAGGCTGCTGTGGGTTTTCATTTTAGGCATTGTACTTCCCCCTCAAAGGATTATGAACGTAAGCTTTCTCTTCCGAGTCATTCCGCAAACGAAACGATCATATATAGAAGCAAACGCTTAGTTTTTCGGTGCCAAAATCATGATCATGCTGCGCCCTTCCAGCTTCGGAAGGCGTTCAATGGTAGAGATTTCCGCGACCTCTTCTTTGACGCGGTCGAGAATCTTCTTCCCGATGTCGGCGTGGGTAATTTCCCGTCCGCGGAAGCGAACCGAGCATTTTACCTTGTCGCCTTCTTTCAAAAATTTGATCACATTGCGAAGTTTCGTCTGGTAGTCGTGTTCCTCGATGTTCGCGCGGAACCATACTTCCTTGATGTCCACAATCTTCTGATTCTTGCGAGCTTCCTTCTCTTTCTTCTGCTGCTCGTAACGGAACTTGCCATAGTCCATAATCCGGCATACCGGCGGCTTGGCAGTCGGCGCAACGTTCACCAAATCCAGATTCAGGTCGATCGCCATCTGCAGCGCTTCGCGCAACGGCGTAATCCCGATTTGTTCACCTTCGGCACCCACCAGACGGACCTCTTTCGCACGAATCTCATCATTGATCAAATGTTCCTTACTGATAATTCTCCACCTCCAAATGGTCTTAAGTAATGACTTGGACCGGTACTCACACACATAAAAAGGATGCAGGTCCTCACCCGCATCCCTCATTGATCGTCGTTAGTCTTCATGAACATTCCATTCATAAATCAACGGATCAAGACCAGCCAACACGAACGTCGGTCAGGTGAGAAGCCGGGGCCTCTGCTTGCAATCCAAAAACTTTCTTGCAACCTCAAATACTATATCATGTGCCTTGCGCCAAGTCAAGGGTATTCATGATTCGACGCCGAGCCCACTTCGTTAGCTTATACTTCGTGATCTGCCGCCAGAGGTTTGAGCTACCCTTTCAAATCAAAAGTTAAAAACCGGCTTTTCAGCACCGAGAAGGTTGGATGAAGCAGGGACCGAGTAGCGCAGCGTAGGTGAGCCTACGTGAGCACACGGAGGGCCCGGCTGAATTCAAGATTCGACGCCGAGCCCGCTTCGTTAGCTTATACTTCGTGA